>URTZ01000123.1 GCA_900550825.1 uncultured Collinsella sp.
TTCCAAAAACGGTCGAAACCTGTTGAACCAGAAGGTCGAACAGGCGGGCGGTGTTGACTTCTCCATGCCGCTGGCGCTTGGTTATACGGGTCTTTCGGACGCGGTGCTCAAGAAGTATATCGAGGACAGCGCCGCGCTGTGGGCCGGCCATGCCGAGAACGAGCTGCCCATCCACACCATTGGCGCCACCATCGGCACCCACGTGGGTCCCGGCGCCGTAGCCGTAGCCTTCTTCCGCCCCGCCAACTAACCGACCTGCCATAAACCACCACAAAGGGGACAGGCACCTTTGTGGTGGTTTATGCTTTTCCGGGTGGAAGGGAGTGAGCAATGGCGTCTGAGGGCTTTTTTGAGCGGGTGTACGAGGTGGTCGAGCAGATTCCCGAGGGGATGGTCGCCACGTACGGACAGGTGGCGCTGCTCGCCGGTCGTCCGCGAAGCGCGCGCTATGTGGGCTATGCGCTGCACAGCAATCCGCGCCCTGGTCTGATTCCCTGCCATCGTGTGGTGTTTGCCGATGGCCGTATTTGCGAGGGCTTTGCGTTTGGCGGCCCCGATGCTCAGCGTGAGCTCTTAACGGGGGAGGGCGTGACGTTTACCGATCCCATGCACGTCGACTTGGCCGCCTGTCGCTGGCCTGCCGGGCTGTAGTGGCGGGCTTCGTCAAAACCACCACAAAGGTGCCTGTCCCCTTCGTGGTGGTTTTAGTTTACCGGAGCTAACTTATGGAGAAGGTGTGGCGGCGCATATTGACGCTACAAAGTAAACCACGGTGAACTATATTGTATTCAGCAACGGAGCAGGCAATAGGCGATGAAAAAGCCTGCCCTGTTGAGTTTGATTCGCATCCCTCCCCTCTGTGCGATTCAACGGTGTACTTCGGGAACAGGCCCGCTGGCAACTAACTGCCAGCGGGCCTGTTCCTGTTTGTCGGGAGAGTGTGATGGACGGAGCCGAAGCGGTCCGCTCCAAAAAAGGCGGACGCCGTAGCGCCCGCCCTAAAACAATCTAAAGCTCAAGCCAGCAGATCGGTCTAGTACACCATGCCCATGGCGTCCCGAACCTCGGCCAGGGTCTGCTCGGCGATCTCGTTGGCGCGGCGATTGCCCTCGTGCAGCACGTCCTTGACGTAATCCAGGTCGTTCTCGTAGCGCTGACGGCGCTCGCGAATCGGGGCGAAGTACTCGTTGACGGCCTCGGTCACGTACTTCTTGAGCTGGCCGGAGCCGCCCATGCCGATCTCCTCGGCAATCTCGACCTCGGAACGACCGGTGCAGATGGCAGCCGTCGAAAGCAGGCCGGACACGCCGGGGCGGTTCTCGGGATCGAACGTGATCATGCGCTCGGAGTCGGTCTGGCTCTTCTTGATGCGCTTGGCCGTCTCCTCGGCGGTCATCGAGATGTTGATGGCGTTGCCGTAGCTCTTGCTCATCTTGCGACCGTCCAGGCCCGGCAGCAGCGGGGTCTCGGACAGCAGTGCGTCGACCTCGGGGAACACCTTGCCGTAGCGGTTGTTAAAGCGGCGGGCGATGGTGCGGGTGAGCTCGATGTGCGGCAGCTGGTCGCGACCGACCGGCACCACGTTGCCCTTGCAGAACAAGATGTCGCAAGCCTGGTGCACCGGGTAGGTGAGCAGAAGGCCAGTGAGCTCGTGGCCCGAGGCCTCCATCTCGGCCTTGACCGTGGGGTTGCGCGCCAGCTCGGCCTCGGAGACCAGCGACAGGAACGGCAGCATGAGCTGGTTGGCGGCGGGCACGGCGGAGTGCGCGTAGATCATGGTCTTGTCGGGGTCGATGCCGCAGGCAAGGTAGTCCATGACCATGTTGTACACGTTGTCCTGGATGTGCTCGGTCGTATCGCGGTCAGTGATGACTTGGTAGTCGGCGATGAGCACGTTGGTCTTGGCGCCCATGTTCTGCAGCTCAACACGGCCCTTGAGGGTGCCGAAGTAGTGACCCAGGTGCAGACGGCCGGTGGGGCGGTCGCCGGTGAGCATGGTGAACTTCTCGGGCGTTTTGGCCAGGCCCTCGCGAATGGCGTTGCTCTTTTGCAGCGCGACTTCGTAGCTGTTCTCGTTTGGCATGATTGCTCCTAATGTATGTTCATGGGTCAAGATGATAACGCGTTTATTGGAGGGGCGGGGCGTAAGCAGGCGAGGGGCGGGAGAGGGGTGGCTTGTGCGATGGGTACGGCGCGGCTGCGCTTGGCCAACGGTGTCTGGGCACATCCTCGGCAGCTTATCCTAGAGCTTGTGGTGGCGCTCTTCTTTGCGCTCCTCGGCTGCCTGCTCCTCCTGCTTAAAAGCGGGGTCGTCGGGAGTGACCAGTTCGTCCTCGTGCGTGCGCTTGTTGTAATGGTGGCGCAGCACGGGCTCAAACAGATGTAGATGCTTGGCAAAGGCAGCCGAGCCAATGGCGAGCACGGTAAAAATGAGCACGCGCGTGGGCACCTCGACCTGATTGATGGCGGCGGCGCCGGCCGAAAGCATAATGCACCAGGCATAGATGAGCAGCACAGCCTGTTTTTGGTTGTAGCCCTCTTGGATCAGGCGGTGGTGGATGTGGCCCTTGTCGGCCTGTCCGATGCTAATGTGGGCGCGCTTGCGGCGCACGATGGCGCTGAACGTGTCTATGATGGGCACGCCTGCCACGATGAGCGGGATGATGAGCGAGGTGAGCGCGGCGGTGCGGCTCACGTTGAGCAGCGAGATGGAGCCCAAAGCGAAGCCCAGCAGCAGCGACCCCGAGTCGCCCAAGAAGATGCTTGCGGGATTGAAGTTGTAGCGCAAAAAGGCCAGGCAGGCGCCAAAGAGCGCAATGGAGAGCGCGGCGGCGTCGATGCGGCCCGAGAGAACGGCCATCGAAAACATGGTGAACGAAGCGATGCCGCAGATGCCCGTGGCCAAGCCGTCGAGGCCGTCGATGAGGTTAATGATGTTGGTGAATGCCACCAGATAGATCACGGTGATGGGGTAGGCGAGCCATCCGAGCATGATCTCGCCGGGGGCAAACGGGTTGACGATGACGCCGATCCGCAGTCCGCCGATACAGGCGATGAGCGCGGCGAGGACCTGACCGGCCAGTTTTTGTTTGGGCTTGAGCTGGAAGACGTCGTCGATCGCGCCGGTCGCAAAGATGACGGTAAAGGAGAGCGCCAGCATGGGATAGCTAATGTGAAGGCGCGGGTGCGGCACCAGGACGGGTGGCCAGCCTAGGTGCCAGGTGCCTAGGATTTGCACAATGCAGGCAACGACCAGGCCCAAAAACACCGCCGTTCCGCCCAAACGCGGGATGGGCTTGGTGTTGATGCGGCGCTTAGAAGGATAGTCGACGGCATCGAGCTTAATTGCCAAGCGCTTGACCAGGGGCACCGCGAGGAAGGTCGTGATAAAGGCCGCCGCTGCCACGCATAGGTACGGTATGTAGCTCGGGGATGAAGCCATGAATCTAAAAACCGCCAAGCGTCGAAGGAAAAGGTCAGAAGAACGCCATGCGCAAAGGGCATAGCCGAACCATAATACTCGACCAAGGGGGGTGCATGGAATTGCACGCAGCGATAATCACGCGCTTACCAGATATTGGGATGTTGTCGATGGCTTGTCGGGATGCCGGCGGGGATCCATATGGACTGTAATGGTGATTTTCGGCAAAAGAAAACCACCCCCCACGTTACGAAAATGAACCCACCTAAAACAGGTGGGTGCCCTCATCGACTGTTCCAGCGTCCTTAACAACGAAGGATACCTGTACTAGGTACGACTGTGTGGGCTCCCTAAATAAACGCGACGGTTCACCCAGTTGCTCCGCGGGGGGCGGAATACCTACATCATAAAGCGGCACTTTGTTGATTCCAGTCTTGACATTACAAAAATCGTGTCGGACGATTACGGCGCCTTGGGCTCGAGCCGTCTGTGGGGTTGATCCCTTTACGTTTGAGCTGCTGAATCGTTGTTTTGGAGCATGGTTTTATGCCGACGTCGTTGACCGAACTTTTTTCGCCTGCCTGCCATTTGTGTCCGCGCCGTTGCGGTGCGGCGCGCGATGAGGGCGCGCACGGCGTCTGCGGTGCTAACGACACGCTCAAGGTGGCCCGCGCCGCGCTTCATATGTGGGAGGAGCCGCCTATCTCGGGCGAGGCCGGTTCGGGCACGATCTTCTTTAGCGGCTGCTCGCTTAAATGTATCTACTGTCAGAACCACGAGATCTCGACCGGCAATTTTGGCCTTGAGATTTCGCCTGAGCGCCTGGTCGAGATTATGCTGGAACTGCAGGACCAGGGTGCCAACAACATCAATTTGGTGACGGCGACGCACTATGCGCACCTGTTGCCTGCCGCGATTGCCGCGGCACGGGCGCGCGGGCTGGTCATCCCAATCGTCTACAACACGAGCGGTTATGAGCGCGCGAGTGCCGTGGCGGCGCTGGGCGACCTGGTCGATGTGTGGCTCACTGACTTTAAATATGCCGATGCCGGGCTTGCGCAGTCGCTTTCTCATATTAAGGATTACCCGCGCGTGGCCGTGTCGGGCCTGGCACAGATGGCGTGCGAGATCGAGCGCCGCGGGGGAGAGCTGGTGGACGAGGGCGGGCTCATGAAGCGTGGCATCATCGTGCGCCACCTGGTGCTGCCGGGGCATGCGGATGACTCGTGCCGCGTGTTAGACCTGGTGTGGCAGACGGTGGGCGACGTGCCGATCTCGGTCATGAACCAGTACACGCCCAATGCGCTCATGCGCGAGCAGGGCGGCGACCTGGCACGCGCCGTGACGCGCGAGGAGTACGAGCAAGTGCTCGACCATGCCGACGACCTGGGCTTTACGACGATGTTCTGGCAAGAGGGCGGCGCGGTAGACGAGAGCTTCACCCCGGCCTTCGACACCACCGGTGTTCTTACCAGCGCAAAGTAGTGCGTTCGTCGATGATTTTTCTGGGACGGGGATTAAAAAATCATCGAGAGGATTGCCTGCTCGAAAAGTTGTCAAAATAGCCGCGCCCCAAAAAGACTGGTTATTGGGCGTTGACAGTTGGCGAGCCGTAGGTAAAATATCGACTTGTCCTGGGGACGTAGCTCAGTTGGGAGAGCGCTGCCGTCGCATGGCAGAGGCCGAGGGTTCGACTCCCTTCGTCTCCACCCTTGGATTTGATAAGCCGCTGACATTGTGTCGGCGGCTTTTTTTAAAAGAAAGGGCTGTACCATGGCCGAGCTTGAGTCCCAACCACTGTCTGCCGAGGAACGCGCCGAGTTGGAAGAGCTCCGCGCCGAGAAAGCTCGTCGCGAGGCCCAGGAAGAGGCACGCCGCGAGCGTGAGGAGCTGGCCGCCCTGCGTGCCGAGCGTGCGAAGGCCGAGGAGGCTGCTGCGAAGGGCGCAGCCGTACCGGCGCCTGCGCCCGCACCCAAGCCCGCCTCTGCGAAGCCTGCACCTGCCGCGCCCAAACCTCAGCCTAAAAAGGCCGCTCGTCCCAAGTCCGTCGAGCCCAAGCCGAGCCGTGACGAGATGACCTTTGCCCAGCGCATGGTTACCTCCAAGGAGCCTACGGGCGAGAACGAGATCCCTGGCATGGCGCCGGCTCAAAAAATCATCATTGTCCTTGCCCTCATCGCGTTTGTCATCTTTATGGGCTACACGATCCTGACCAGCATGGGCCTGCTCTAACCGATTTGCATCGGGCGTCATGTCCGCATGCTCTGCTCTCGTCCAACCCTCAAATTCTGCACCACACATCCGAAAGGTCGCCCCATGGCTTTGACCGACATCTCTCATCCCACCGACATCGCAATGCTCACCGATCTGTACGAGCTCACTATGGCCCAGGGCCTGTGGGAGAGCGGCAAGGCCAATGAGCAGGGTTGTTTTACGGCGTTTTACCGCGACCATCCCTTTGGCAGCGCGTATGCCGTCATGTGTGGCACCGCCGAGCTGCCCGAGCTGGTCGAGAATCTGCGCTTTACGCCCGAGGACATCGACTACCTCGCCTCGCTCCAGGCCCCTGCCGGCGGTGCGATGTTCAAGTCTGGATTC
>URTZ01000124.1 GCA_900550825.1 uncultured Collinsella sp.
AGGGGCTCTTTGCGCTCGAGGAGGCCGATGGCGGCGCGCCTGCCGCTGCCGAGGGCTTCAATTTTGCCCACGGTGTGATCGCTGGCGTGCTTGCGCGCCTGTTTATGGAGGGCCGCGTGGCGAGCCCGGACATGAAGGCGCTGCTGCACGAGCTCTCGCCCATCGATTCTTCTGAGCCCGAGCTCATGGACCCGCTGTCCGCTGATTCCACGCGCATCTTCGATACCGTGGTTGCCGCTTACCTGCTGGATTCCGACCGCTCCGAGTTCGACGAGGCGTATCTGGCCGATACCTATCTGCAGATGGCGCTGCCTGCGGCGCGCGGTGCAGAGGGTACCGGCGAGGACGCCCCCGCGCCTGCCGCTCGCACGGCGGCCTTGACGCTGGCGCTGGTCGCACCGCTGCGCGATCGCATGACCCGCGAGAACGCCGCCAACGTGTTCGATGGCATCGAGATGCCGCTCGTGCCGGTGCTTGCCAAGATGGAGCGCGCGGGTATGCTTGTAGACCCCGACCGTCTGCATAGCCTGTCCGAGGGCCTGGCGACCCAGATTACCGAGGTCGAGCGAAGCATTCGCGACCTGGCAGGCGACGAGACCTTTAACATCGGCAGCCCCATGCAGCTCTCGCATGTGCTCTTTGATGTGATGGGCCTTCCGACCAAGGGTCTCAAAAAGACCAAGCGCGGCTACTATTCGACCAATGCCAAGGTACTGAGTGAACTTGCCCGCGACCACGAGATTGTTCGTTTGATCTTGGACTGGCGCGAGAAGTCCAAGATCAAGTCAACCTATCTGGACACGTTGGGCCCGCTGCGTCGAGGCGACGGCCGCGTGCACACCACGTACAACCAGACCATCACGGCAACGGGGCGTCTGTCATCGAGCGATCCTAACCTGCAGAACATCCCGACGCGCTCGGAGCTGGGCCGTACCGTCAAGACGGCGTTTTCGGCAGGCGAGGGCAGCGTCTTTTTGGCGGTGGACTACTCGCAGATCGAGCTGCGTCTGCTCGCGCATCTCTCGGGCGACGAGCATCTGGTGCGCGCCTTTAACGAGGGCGAGGACTTCCATGCCGAGACGGCGGCGCGCGTGTTTGGCGTGCCGGTGTCCGAGGTAACGCCCGACTTGCGCAGCCGCGCCAAGGCCGTGAACTTTGGCATCGTGTATGGCCAGCAGGCCTACGGCCTGTCGCAGTCGCTGCATATCTCGATGGCCGAGGCGCGTGGCATGATCGACCGCTACTACGAGGCCTACCCGGGCGTGCGCACGTTCCTCGACAACGTGGTGGCGCGCGCCAAGCAGTCAGGCTATGCCGAGACCATGTACGGTCGCCGTCGCCATATTCCGGAGCTTAAGGCCAAAAACCCGCAACTCCGCGGCTTTGGCGAACGCACGGCCATGAACCACCCCATGCAGGGAACCGCAGCAGACATCATCAAGATCGCGATGGCCCGCGTTAGCCGTCGCCTGGAAGAAGAGGGCTTTGCCGCCCACATGATCTTACAGGTGCACGACGAATTGGACTTTGAATGCCCCATCGACGAAGTCGAGCGCCTAACCACCATGGTCCGCGACGTCATGGAGCACGTAGTAGACCTCCGCGTCCCCCTAATCGCCGAAGCCAGCACCGGCATAACCTGGGCCGACGCCAAATAAAGACCCTCCATCAACCCCAAAGTGACCAAGAGCAGAAGGGGGCTCCTTGCCAACAAGGAGCCCCCTTCATTCCAAAAAATCAGCCAAGTATCTAGGCGCCAAGACGCCATCCGGGCGGCAAGCAAGTCACCGCAGGACCTGGCCGGGCGAGCGGGTAAGTTTTTCGTAGATTCCGCACGAGCCGGAAAGCACTTAATGTGCTTTCCGAGCGAGCCCAGGACCTGACCGAACGAAAAACTTACCCGCTCGCCCGGTCAGGTCCGACGAGCAACGTTAACGAGCCGCCAAGATGGCGTCGATGAGCGTCAGTACGCCCCCGTCGTTGTTGCTCGGAATGCGCCACTTGGCGTGCGCGTTCATATGCTCTTCGGCATTGTCCACGATAAAGCTGTGCCCGACGCGCTCGAGCATGGGGATGTCGTTGTAGGTGTCGCCCACGGCGGCAGCATCGGCAATATCGATGCCCAGGTGCTCGCACAGGTGAGCGACGCCGGCGCCCTTGTCGACGCCCAGGTTCATAAAGTCGATCCACTCGCGCCCGGCGTTGGTGACGTAGAGCTTGTCCGAGAACTCGGGGCTATAGGTCTCGCGGAAAGCGGGCTCGGCGTCGTAGCCGGGGAAGAAGACCGAAATCTTGTTGGACTCGAAAACAATGCCCTCAAAGCTGTCGACGTAGTTGATTGTGTTGTAGTAGACGCTGATCTCGTCGTGGTATTGATGGTCGCGGGCAAGCACGTAGAACTCGTCGAAGCAGCACAGGACGGGGACAGCGCGAGGATCCTCCGAGGCACGGTTCAAGACCTGCTGATACAGCTCCACGTCAATATTGCTCTTATAGATATAGCTGCCGCGATAGATCACGCACGCTCCGTTGTCGGGACAAAAGGCGAGGCGGTTCTTGATGCCCTCGAACATCTCCTCGAGCTTGGGGGCGGGACGTCCGCTGGCGGGGCAGAATACGATGCCGGCGTCGGCGAGCTTGTCCAGGCGCTCATCAAGACCCTGGGGCAGCACACGCTCGTCGGTCAGCAGCGTCTTGTCCATATCGACGGCGAGAATCTTAATGTTGCCGATGTTGGCGTCCGATTCGTAAGTTTGCATAAAAAAGCGCCTTTCGTTTCGAGATTGTTTCAGACGTTATAACCATCAACTAGTAGTCGAGCGTATTTTCGCAGGAATGGTGCGTATTTGCACTGCAATTCACAAACTAATGAAAAAACTTTTCAGAAATTTGAATTTGTCGCTTGCGCAGCGTGCACTTTATCGTAATATAGCGAACATCGAAAACGGAGACGGCAAAAGAGCCGCTTACCGAGGAAAAGGTACCGTTTGCGATATTTGAATTGCGCCCGGCGATACGTGAAAGGAGAGGCAGATGCAGTTCGTACAGATCATCACCACTGCAGACAATGCTCTCCGCCGTCAGCGCGCAATTTCCCGACGACGATAACAATCGTCTCTGTCCACATGGGGCGAATTGCCTCAACAGAGTCATTTTGAGGTCGTTGGGTTTAAGCACGACATAGCCGCATGTTTCTAGGGCATGCCTGTGATGCATTCTGCTGAATAACCTGATATTGCACGGTTTTTGACCTCAAGGTGACTTGCAACTGACCGATGTTCTAACTAGCTACCAAGGGCGAAAGGAAACAGCCATGAGCAAGGAAAAAGTCGTTCTCGCATATTCCGGTGGTCTTGATACATCCGTATGTGTCAAGTGGCTCCAGGACGAGAAGAATCTCGATGTCGTTTGTGTCTGCGGCAACGTGGGCCAGGAAGAGACCGGACTGGATGCCAAGAAGCAGAAGGCGCTCGACCTGGGCGTTCTCGATTGCCAGGTGCTCGACCTGCGCGACGAGTTCTCCGATGAGTTCCTGACTAAAGCCATCGCGGCAAACTCCATGTACGAGAACAAGTACCCGCTGCTCTCCGCCCTGTCTCGCCCGCTGCTTGCCAAGAAGCTTGTTGAGGTCGCCCACGAGTTTGGCGCGACCTACGTCGCCCACGGCTGCACCGGCAAGGGTAACGACCAGGTCCGTTTTGAGGCCGCCGTCAAGGCCCTCGACCCCTAGCTCAAGGTTATCGCCCCGGTTCGCGAGTGGGACCTGAAGTGCCGTCCCGACGAGGTCGCCTATGCCCACGCCCACAACGTGCCGGTTCCCGAGGGTGCCAACGACAACCCCTACTCCATCGACGACAACCTGTGGGGTCGTGCCATTGAGTGCGGCCACCTGGAGGATCCCTGGAACGAGCCGCTCGACGACGCTTGGGTTATGACCAAGAACCCCGAGGACACGCCCGACACCCCGACCTACACCGAGATTGAGTTTGAGGCCGGCAAGCCCGTCGCCGTCGACGGCAAGAAGATGAAGCTCTCTGAGATCGTCATCGCCCTCAACAAGATCTCCGGCGACAATGGCTTTGGCCGTCTCGATCTGGTCGAGGATCGCCTGGTGGGCCTTAAGAGCCGCGAGTGCTATGAGGTTCCCGGCGCCCTGACGCTCATCACCGCCCACAAGGCGCTCGAGGACATCTGCGTCGAGGGCGACCTGCTCAAGACCAAGATCAAGCTCGAGCAGGATTGGGCCACCGCCGTGTACAACGGCCAGTGGTACAGCCCGCTCAAAAACGCGCTCGATGCCTTTATGGCCGACACGCAAAAGTTCGTGACCGGCACTGTCCGTCTGAAGTTCTTTAAGGGCAACTGCTATGTCGTCGGCCGCAAGAGCCCCTTCAGCCTCTACGACTACGGTCTGGCTACCTACGACCGCGACACCACGTTTGACGAGAAGGCCAGCGCCGGTTTTATCGAGATCGATACGCTGTCGCTCAAGACGTGGGCAAAGGTCCAGGGCCCCAGCTCTGCTGCCGCCCAGGCCTAGCGCCTCCTTCCCTTGGTATCCGCGCGGCCCATCCGCGTGATACATAACGGGCGCACGGGGTCCCTACCTTTCGTTATGCTTGCTGACACTTCTTAACATCGGTGGCCCCTACGTTCCGCCCGCATATATGATGCCGCGTCTGCGGCTGAGTCCGAGCCCCGCCGGGGTTGTCCGGCGGGGCTCCTTCTATCAATTTGGCGGCTCTGTGCCTATATATATGAGGAGTATCCATTATGTTCAATGCTATCGCGCATGCTTTGCTTGCCCTCGCGCCCGAGTTCGATGCTGTAAGGGTCGAGGACGTTCCTATGAGCCTGAAGGCCTGGATCGATGGTTCGCAGGGCAACATCCGGAGGGAGACGTTGGGCGCCAAGTGCATGGTGCGTCACTTCTTTGCAAATTAGCCACATGGCCTCGCGCGCGGCAGGGAGTGTGTAAAACTAGCGGTTGATAAATCGCTTTAGCGACAGGGCACATTGCTTTGGACGCTTGTTTTGGTATTTGGAGAAAGGAGACGGTTCCATGGCTCTTTGGGGCGGTCGTTTTGAGGCGGGCGTGGCCGAGGTCACGCAGGAGTTTGGCGCGTCGCTGCCGGTCGACAAACATCTCTATAAGCAGGATATCGCCGGCTCTAAGGCGCATGCCAAGATGTTGGCCGCCCAGGGCATCATCAGTGCCGAGGACGAGCAGGCGATTGCCAAGGGCCTGACCGGAATCGAACAGGATATCGATGCCGGCAACTTCACCTTCGATATCAACGATGAGGACATTCATATGTCCATCGAGAGCGAGCTGACGCGTCGCATCGGCGAGGCTGGCAAGCGCTTGCATACTGGGCGTTCGCGCAACGACCAGGTGGCGACCGATACGCGCCTGGGCATCAAGGCGCTGGCCAAGGAGCTCATGGAGGCCAATCTTGAGCTGCGCCATGTGCTGGTGGATGCGGCCAAGAAGTACGACAAGGTGATTCTGCCGGGCTACACGCATATGCAGCACGCTCAGCCCGTGCTGCTCTCGCATCATCTGCTGGCGTATTCCTGGATGTTCGCGCGCGACTTTACGCGCCTGAAGGCCGCCTTTGATGCCGCCGACAACTGCCCGCTGGGTGCTGCCGCGCTTGCCGGTACGAGCTATCCGCTCGATCGCCAGATGACGGCTGCTGAACTTGGCTTTGCGGGCGTGATTCCCAACTCGCTCGATGCGGTTTCCGACCGTGATTTCCTGCTCGATCTGCATTATGCCGGATCCGTCATGGCGATGCACCTGTCGCGTCTTTCCGAGGAGATCGTGCTGTGGTGCTCCTGGGAGTTTAAGTATGTGGACCTGGACGACGCCTATTCCACCGGCTCCTCCATCATGCCCCAGAAGAAGAACCCC
>URTZ01000125.1 GCA_900550825.1 uncultured Collinsella sp.
CATTGACGCAAAAGACCTTGTCCGAAGAATTGACCGAGGAATTCTCGTTGTCCTGGCGATACGACAACACGGCATCATGCAGATAAACAGCCTTATCGGCGCACGCGATCACCTTAAAGGCGAATGACGTGTCCTGAAAGGATGCCCCCGGAGTCGGCAGGAACGTAATGCCATTGCGCTCAAGAAAATCGCGACGGTACACGGCCGACCAAATCGACGGCTTTTGCTTAAAGAACTGTGTCGTATCGCTCGGGTGCACCGGCTTGCCGCAATCCTTGGCCTTAAACATCTCGTGCAGCGAACGGCGCTCCTCGGGCTTGGACCAGTAGAAATCAAAGTTCGCCTTCGCAAAGTCGGCATTATTGCTATCGGCGGCCGAGACAAGCTTTTCAAGTGCGCCGGGCGCCATAAAGTCATCGGACTCCAGAATGCCCACGTACTTGCCGCGCGCCATATCGAGCCCGCGGTTCATCGAGTCGCCGTAGCCGCTGTTGGCCTTGTCGATCATCTTCACGCGCGTGTCGCGCTGCATATACTCGCGGATTATCGCCGGAGAGTTGTCGGTCGACCCGTCGTTAATGCAGATGATCTCAATATCCTTGAGTGTCTGCGCCACGGCGGAATCGAGACACTCGCGCAGGTAGCGCTCAACGTTGTAGATGGGAATAAGCAGCGACAGGACAGGGCTGCCAGAGGCGTTAGTAGACAAATGTGCTCCTTAGGAAATACCTGTCGTTTCATGGTATCAAAGGGCCAGCGCGCCAGCGGGCGTTTATATAATCTATGGAGCTCGCAGAGGCAAACCGATAAGAAAGGACGTCATGCAGCCCAAAGCCGCACGCAACATACCCATCGAAGCGCTGCGTTTGGTCGCGGTCGCCGGCATCGCGGTGTTCCACACCTTTCAGTGGACCTTCCAGGCAACCTGTGTCGGCGCCGTAGAATATGCCCCACTTGCGATGTTCCCCTATTCCGGCGTGCTCGGTTTTATTAACTTGCTGGGCTGCTGGGCCAACGAGGTCTTCTTTATGATTTCGGGCTATTTTCTCATCGCTTCGGCCGAGCGTGCTTGGGACGGTGGAGCAACATGGAAGTCGCAAATGCAACGGACGGCGCAGCGCCTGGGCAAGGTCATTTTGCCCACTGCGTTTTATTGCCTCGTGGCGCTCGCGTGGTCCACGGTCGTCTCACCCAATCCCGATGTTACCCTCAATACGCACTACTGGTACACGCTAGGCCTTGAGTTTATCTGGGTCTATGCCGCCACGGTCTTCATGGCGCCATGGTTTGGACTGGCTAAGAGTCGACTCCCCCAGAAAACCTACAAGACGACGGTCATCGCCGTTGGCATCCTCGCATTTGTTGTTAACGGGTATTTAGCCGCTATGAGTGCGACAAGCGCCGGCGAGTTTTCTTGGCTCCAAAAGCTCATGAGCGCTACCACGTACGTAGTCGCGTTTTTGATCGGCGGACTGCTCCGCGACGTAACCGGCGCCATGGATTCGGACAAGGCGGGCGCCTTAGGCACGCGGTCGCTCGCAGCGGTTTTGGTGCTCGCCACCATCCTGGAAGGAGCACTCTCCTTCACCGGCAACCTCACGGCGATGGCAGTCCTCTCCTACAAATCAACCTCGTTGATCTCGTTTGTCCTCGCTGCCGCCTCTCTGCTCTTTGCGGCGACCCGGCGCAGTGCCTCAGGCAATCCACGGACCGCAGGTGTCATCGTCACCTTATCGACCGCCACGCTTGGTTTCTATGTGATGCAGTCGCTCACCAGTAGCCTGTGGCGTCCCGTCTTCAATACGTTGCTCGCAAACATACTGATCAGCCAAAACAGCCCGGCAGCTATATGTATCGTCACAGGCACCGTCATTAGCATCGTCTTTGCCTTAGCGCTCCTCATCATCGATGCTGCTAGAAGCCTTATCGCTCGCAAGCTCAAGCGGCAATAGACACGCTGCCGTCAGACCCTAAAGCCGCTGCACCCGTGGCAGGTTCCTGCGTTTTATTCAAAGCTTGCCGCCAAGGCGCGCCGAGCCTTTACAATAGGACAGTCCCAAGGACGTATTCGATAGCTTCCGTGCAGCGCATGCGCGCCGCGCGTGAAAGGATATATTGCCCCATGCCTTCAACCCTTCCCGCTCCCATCGATAAGCTCGCCATCGTTGTCGTTACGTACAAGCGCCAGGAGCTCTTGGCTAACCTGTTCGACTCCATGACCAAGCTCACGGCCGCGCCCTGGCGTATCGTGATTGTCGATAACGAGAATTCGCGCGAGACCGAGGCCATGTGCGCCGCATTCAACGAGCGCTTGGCCAACCTGTGGGGCATCGACACTGAGCAGCCCGACGCACAGGGCGGCACCGACCGCGTCATCTACGCACCACAGCTCGAAAACGGCGGCGGTGCAGGTGGCTTCTCCGCCGGCACCAAATGCGCCTACGACCTGGGCGCCCAGTGGTTCTGGGTGATGGACGACGACGTGCTCGTCATCCCCGAAGGCATCGAGCGCTTGGCCAAGTGGACCGACCGCTACGATGTCATCCAGGGTTCGCGCCTGGACTTTGACGGCGGCGCCTTCTTTTGGCAATACCAGCTCATCCTCTCGCTCGGCATCCCTAACCCTATCGCCAAGTGGGATCTGGGTCCCGAGGGCTACCGCGCCATGAACCAGCTGTGCTTTGAGGGCGGCCTGTTCTCGCGCCGCGTGGTCGACAAGATTGGCCTGCCCGACGCGCGCTTCTTTATCTACGGCGACGATGCCTGCTACGGCTACGTAGCCAGCCAGCACTTCCCCGCCGCCGTGGTCGCCGACGTGGTGCTCAAGCGCGCCCGCGCCGTCTCCAACTGGGATATCGCCGGCAAGCGCCAGCTCAACTCCACGAGCGACACCAACCGCTACTACATCATGCGCAACCGCGGTTATCTGGCCCGCTACATGCAGATCTATGGCGACTATCACCCCATGCTGTTCCGTCTGGGCAACGCCGCGACCTTCTGCAAGGAGTTCATTCGCCTGGCCGCCGTTGACAAGTGCTTTAAGACCGGTATTCCGGCGCTGCGCCGTGGCATGAAGGACGCCCGCAAGATCGTCAAGGATCCTAACTGGAAGCCCATGCCTCCCATGAAGGGCGCCGAGCAGTAAAGGGCTTTCGCCCGCCGCTACAGTCGTTGGCACACCACGGACACACGCTGACCGTCAAAACCAAAGCCCCAACGCATGCGCCCGACGGCGGGGCGCGGCACGCGGATATCATCGATGCCGTCGCGCTCTATGTCGAGCAGTGCCTGAACCGCCAACAGTTCCAGGCCCAGCGCATCCACACCGGGGTCATACATCAAGTTGATTGTTATCAGCGGACGCTCTTCGAGCATGCCGATCGTGTCTGTCACGTCAAACACAGAGCCCGTAGGAAAAACCTGAATGTCCCAGCGATTCGCGCCACGCTTTCGCCTCGAGGCAGGATTGGCATAGCCCGGCAAGCCAAAGCAGAGCCCCTGCAAGAGCAGGTGATATGGCAGCGGCGCATCTGGGTCGGTCGCACCGATTCCCGCATCTCCCAGGATGTGATCTAGTGCCTGTCTCACCGCATCCTCGTCCCCACGACACAACCCGTCGCGAAACGCATCGACGTCTCGAATGTCTTCGGCAGCGCACTCAAACCACTCAATAATCATTAGACGCAAGGCCTGGCGAAGCTCATTATTGGGCAGTCGCAGAGCACGGAGGCGATTGTCATGCTCTGGCTCCTCGGTCATATCCGTCGTCAGGAATCCGGACAGATACAGCGCCGTCCACAGGTCATCATCAGACGAGGCCTCCGGCCCCGCAGTGCCCAAACAAAGCGGGGCCTCAACACATCCATGGGCCTCGAGCAAATCGAACAAGACCGAAAGGCGGTCGATATTCCATCCGGCAACTGCCCTACTCAGGCAATCGGCATACTCATACAGATCGGCACGCACGGGTGCCGTGCAACCTCGGTCCAGAAAACCGATCACACGCGCCGGACTTGAGCAATAGGTCCTGCCAAACCGAAATCCCTCGAGCCATTCACGCGCATCATCCAGGCATTCCTCGCGTCCAGCATGACTTAACAGGGCCTCGACCTCGGCATCCGAAAAGCCAAACCATCGGTCACACCACATCGAGAGCGGCGTCGAAAGACAATACGAGCAATTTCGCGAAGAAAGTGCCGCCTCGGCAGGACCGGGGCGCTCCCCCATCAGACAAACCAAGCGTAGCGAATTACCAGCAGCGGCAATGGCGTCGAACAGCACGCGATCGAGCAGCTCCGCCGGACCGGCGCCGGATGCGTCCCTCGCGCTCGCACGGCGCGACCACGCCGCGTCGTACCCATCAACGAGCAATACAACCTGCTCATCGCAGGCCATCTCCAGCAGCTCAATGAGCACACCGAGCACCGAGTCAACCTCGTCCGAGCTCGCTACGCCACGCGCAACGCGTTCGATGTGACGCACCTTATCTCGTGCTAAATCCGGAGCCTCCAAGAGCGTCAACAGACGAGCGCATTCGCCCGAAAGAGTATCGAGCACGACGTCGGCAACAGCGGCGCCACGCCTCCCAGCACCAGAAAAGTCCAGCGATATCACCGGATAGCAAGCGTACTCGTCCCGATAGCGCCCGCCGTCCGCATCCCAAATCTGAGCATCGGCAAACGAGATCCGACCGGTGCGACCGACCGCTGGACGCTCCAGAAAAGCCCTGAGCATCGACAAGTTCATGCTCTTGCCAAAACCCTCGGGTCGACAGCACACCACAACGGACGCGTCGCAGTCCAACACATCGGCAATAAACATGGTCTTGTCGACCAGCGTGCAGCAACCAAGAGCCTCCGCATAGTCGTGCGTGCCAATGGGCAAAGCCGCATCGTCGGCACAGCCAATCAAGCGCACGCCAAAGCCAGCAGCACAATCAACATTTGCCTGTTCAGACACTAAAACGTTCCCCCTAAATCGCTGCACGATGCCAATTGTAATGACCGCCTCGCGCGTACCGACGACGCCGCGCGAACATATCGGGCAACGGTATCAACAAGAGGTGTGAGGGGGCATAACTAATCGTTGCACAACAAAACGGGGCCCGATGCATTCGCACCGGACCCCGTCCCGACTATTTAGTTATCCGGCAACTGAGAGCCTACTCCCCCGAGTCGTCCTCCCCAGAAGCCTTCTTCTGCTGATCGAGCTTATGCTTACCACTTACGATAGACGTAGCGCCCAGCGTGGCCAAGCTCGCGCTGGCAAGGCTCGCCATAACGATGAGGTCGCCCGTCTTGGGCATGTTACCGCCCGAAGTCTTAGTCGTTGTAGTGGTGGTTGTAGTGGTCACCGTCTTGGAGTCATTTTGCTCCTGGTTCCGGTTGTCAGTGTTGCCCTGACTGCTGTCCTCGCCCTGCTGCTTTCCGTCCTTGGTCTTGCCCTTGCTCTCGTCCTTCTCCTCAGATTCAGACTTCTTATCCTCGTCCTTCTTCTGAGTGGACTTGTCGTCCTTCTCCTCCGAGCTAGAACCTTTATCGGATACGGTCTTCTCGGAAGCCTCGTCCTTGGAGTCGCCCTTTGCGGCCTCGGTCTTTTCCGTGGAAACCTGATCAGAGTTGTCCTTGTTCTGAGTCGAGCCATTATTGACGCCAGCCATCAGCGAAGAGCCCAGCGTAGAACCAAGCTGCTCGGAAAAAGAAGGCTTCTTGTCCGGCGAAGCAACGGGAGCGTCCGGCGCCTTATTCGAGTCGTCCTTGGAAGCATCGGAATCAGAAGCGGCGCCAGTGTTAGAGTCATTGCTAGAACCAGTATCGGCGGAAGAATCGCTCGAGCCAGTGGAAGAGTCAGAGGAACCAGCGTCGGTCGAACCAGAGGCGGCGCTGCCCGTATTG
>URTZ01000126.1 GCA_900550825.1 uncultured Collinsella sp.
ACTGTTTGGCCGCCCGACGGCCGCAAACAGTCCGTATTTCACCGCAACTGAGGAGGGGACACGGCATCTTTGCTGCTAGCGGGGCACGTAGCGGCCGGGCTGGGCTCCGGTGGGCTCGCCATCGCGTGCCGCCAGCACGCCGTTCACAAACACGGCCTTGGCGCGGCCATGTGCCTCAAAACCCTCGAGCGGCGTGTAGTCCACAGCCTGATGCTGCGTCGCCGCGCTAATGGTCCAGCGCGCCTTGGGATCCCACACGCACACGTCGGCATCGGCACCCTCGGCAAGACAGCCCTTACGCGGATACATGCCAAAGATGCGCGCCGGGTTCTCGCTCATCAAGCGGCACAGATCCTCGGGACCCAGCTGTCCCTCAAAGCTCGTAGCGATCGCGACAGGACGATGCTCCACGCCGGGTCCGCCGTTGGGAATCGCGCGGAAATCGTCGCGTCCGCGGTCCTTTTGCCCGTGCAGGTTAAAGCTGCAATGATCGGTCGCAATAGTATCGATCTCGCCGGCCACAAGCGCCTCGCGCAGCGCGGCACGGTCACCGGCATGGCGCAGCGGCGGGCTCATCACGTACTTGGCGCCCGCAAAGCCGTCCTCGCCCTGCTCCAGATAGCAAGTATCGTCGAGCATCAGATACTGAGGGCAGGTCTCGACATAGATATTCTTCTGCCCGCGCGCCTTGGCGGCACGGATGGCCTCAAGACCCAGCTTGGTCGAAAGGTGCACCACATTGACTGGAGCGTCCCCGGCTAAGTGCGCCAGATACAGCAGACGACTCACGGCCTCGGCCTCGCACACGTCCGGACGGCTGAGCGCATGCCCCTCGGGCCCATGAATCCCCTGCTCGTACACGCGCTTCTGCAGTTCATTCACCAGCGTACCGTTCTCGCAATGCACGCAGAGCATGCCGCCCACGCGCTTGAGTTCCTCCAGCACCTCGAGCGTCTCGGCGTCGTCCAGGCGCAGGTGGTCATAGGCAAAGTAGGTCTTAAACGACGACACGCCCGCCTCGCGCATGGCCGAAAGATCGGCGCGGTTGCGTTCATTCCACTCGGCGAGCGCCATATGAAAGGCGTAGTTGGCGGTGCAGGTGCCGTCGGCGCGATGATGCCACTCGACCAAGGCATCGGGCATGGTCACGCCGCGATCGGCCGTCGCGTAGTCGACGATGGTCGTGGTACCGCCGCAGGCAGCCGCACGTGTGCCGGTCTCAAAGCTATCGGCCGTCCAGTCCATGCCGGTCCAACACTGCATGTGCGTGTGCCCATCGATAAAGCCCGGGAACACCCAACAGTCCGTGGCGTCCTGGACGGTATCGTCCTCGCCCGGCTCAATCGCCGCGGCAATCCGCACGATCTTGTCGCCCTCCATGGCAAGGTCGGCGCGGCGAAGCCCCTGGGGCGTCACGAGCGCGCCGTTTTTGATGATGATCATAATTGCTCCTTATTGATTGATGCAGTTGGCCACGCGATCAAAATACGAGCAGGCGGCAATATGCTCTGTTATGCAGCGCTGTCCCTTGACGGTATCGACGTCCCACAGCTCGTAGGCACGCGCCTCGACCAGCACCACGTCGGTACGGTCCTTGAGGATCGAGCCCCCGCCGTCCTTGCCCTCAAGACGCATGAGCGCATCGAACAGTTCCGCCGGAAAGAGCACCGGGCTCGAAGGCTCACCGTTGCACGCAAGACGCACCGGATGCTTGCGGCCACACTCGTCAAATGCACGAACCATAGCCTCAAAAGAATCCGAACTCACGAGCGGCTGGTCGCCCGGCAAAAAGAGGCAACCTTTCCAGTTGCGTTCGACTCCCCACGAAAGGCCCGCACGGACGCTTTCGCTGCGCAGCTCGCCATCGTGCAGCACGCACGGGCAATGCTTGTCCTCGCAAATCTGAGCGACCCCGGGCCAACGCGTCGAAACCACGACGTCAAAGCCCCGGGGAACCGAATCGATGGTCCGGGCAATCAGCGGCTCGCCATAGATATCGGCAAGCATCTTGTTAGAGCCAAACCGCTTGCCCTCGCCCGAAGCCATAATGACGCATCCAAGTTTCATGGTGATACCTCCCCTGAAACCATCGTACCCATAACTCGCGCCGCGGGCATCCACATCGAAAGCGCTTATCCCGCACGCCCGCGATACAAAAAAAGGGGCACCCCGCCGGTTGGCAGAGCGCCCCCTTTACATGGCTTACCTCAACCCGGCTTTAGGCCTGGAGCCAACGGGCGGTGTTGCGCTCGTCGAGGGCCTTGAGGGTAGCGGCGGGATCGGCAACCTTCTGCAGGAACATCATGGCAGCGATGGCGTACGGCTTGTAGCTGGCCTCCTTGTACATGCCCACGCGGTGCATGTCGAAGACGTCGGCGTTAACCTCGCCGTGCTCGCAGGAGACACCGGAGATGTCGGCGGGCAGCGGGTGCATAAAGATGGTGTCCTGGCCGTTGGCAGTCTTCTCCATGAGCTCGGTCGTAGAGCACCAGTCCTGATGGGTGGCGTTCTGGGCGAGCAGCTCCTTCTCGAGCGCAGCGATGCCGGCGTCGTCGCCCTCGGCGTACAGGTTGGTACGCTTCTCCATGGCGGCAAACGGAGCCCAGCTCTTGGGGATCACGATGTCGGCGCCCTCGAAGGCCTCGGCCATGGTGTTGACCTGCTTAAAGGTGGTGCCGGACTCGGCGGCATAGCCCTTGGCGCGCTCGACGACCTCGGGCATGAGGTCGTAGCCCTCGGGGTGGGCCAGGGTGACGTCCATGCCAAAGCGGGGCAGCAGGCTGATCAGCGACTGCGGGCAGGACAGCGGCTTGCCGTAAGAGGGCGAATAGGCCCAAGTGACGGCAACCTTCTTGCCCTTGAGGTTCTCGAGGCCGCCAAACTCGCTGATGAGGTAGAGCATGTCGGCAGAGGACTGCGTGGGGTGGTCGGAATCGGACTGCAGAGAGATGAGCGTGGGACGGTGATCCAGAACGCCGTCCTCGTAGGCCTGCTGAACGGACTCGGAGACCTCGGCCATGTAGGCGTCTCCCTTGCCGATGTACATGTCGTCGCGGATGCCGATGACGTCGGCCATGAAGGAAATCATGGTAGCGGTCTCGCGGACGGTCTCGCCGTGAGCGATCTGGGACTTCTTCTCGTCCAGGTCCTGCAGCTCAAGGCCGAGCAGGTTGGCGGCCTTAGAGAAGGAGAAACGCGTACGGGTGGAGTTGTCGCGGAACAGAGAGACGGCCAGACCCGAGTCGAAGATCTTGGACGAGACGTTGTTCTCGCGCAGCTCGCGCAGGGCGTCGGCGACGATGTAGAGAGCCTTGAGCTCATCGGTGGTCTTGTCCCAGGTGTGCAGGAAGTCGCTGCCGTACATACCCTTAAAATCGAGGCCGTTCAGCTGCTCGACGAGCTCGGTAAACTTGGCGTCCATGGAAATGTCCTTTCTAAAGGTGAAACGATCGCAATGAGTAGATGCGCTCCGGCATGCGCGTGTGGCTAGAACATGCCGAGCACTATGACGAGGACCCGCTACCGTTGAGGAAGCATGGGAGATAACGACCGCGGGCCCCAAGTCAACAGGAGGCACCGGGGGCATAAACTGCCCCCGGCTCAACAAGATCGAGGAATGGGACTAGTCGATCTTGTTGTTGGTCAGACCGGCGCGGAACACGGTGGCGTCGCCATCGGCCTGGCTCGGATCGTAGAGGTTCAGGGCAGCCACATACATGGCGGCAGCGGTGACCAGGTCGTCCTTGTAGGTGACCTCGTTGGGAGCATGAGCCTGAGACTCGGCACCCGGGCCAAAGCCCACGCAGGGGATGCCGTAGCGGCCCTGGATGGAAACGCAGTTCGTGGAGAAGGTCCACTTGTCGCACAGCGGGCGACCGGCGCGCTTGTCCATGCTGGGCTCGCAGCCGATGCGCTCGTCACCAAACATGGCCTTGTGGGCGTCGACGAGGGCCTTGACGTGCGGAGCGGTCTCCTTGTTGATCCACGTGGGGAAGTAAGCCTCGGTCTCGTAGACCTCGCCGGTCCAGGACGGACGGTCGTACATGTACATGGAGACCTTCACGTCGTCGCCGTACTTCTTGGCGGCCGGCAGGTTGCGGATCTCGTCCAGGCAGGACTCCCAGGTCTCACCGGCGGTCATACGACGGTCGATGGAGATGGCACAGGAGTCAGCGACAGCGCAACGGCTGGGGCTGGTGTAGAAGATCTGGCTGACGGTGCAGGTGCCGCGGCCCAAGAAGCGGGCATCCTCGAAGTGCTCGGGGTTGTACTTGGGGTCGAGCATCTTGACGAGACCCTTGATGTCGGTCGACTCGTCGCAGCCGTTGTTGTTGAGGGCGCGGACGTCGGCGATGATGTCGGCCATCTTGTAAATGGCGTTGTCGCCGCGGTCGGGAGCGGAGCCGTGGCAGGAGGTGCCGTGAACGTCGACGCGGATCTCCATGCGGCCGCGGTGACCGCGGTAGATGCCGCCGTCGGTGGGCTCGGTGGAAATGACGAACTCGGGCTTAATGCCGTCCTTGTTGTAGATGTACTGCCAGCACATGCCGTCGCAGTCCTCTTCCTGGACGGTGCCGACGACCATGATCTTGTAGCCCTCGGGGATGAGGCCCATGTCCTTCATCATCTTGGCAGCGTAGGTAGCAGAAGCCATGCCGCCCTCCTGGTCGGAGCCGCCGCGGCCGTAGATGATCTCGTCGGTCTCGTAGCCCTCATAGGGATCGGCGTCCCAGTTCTCGATGTTGCCGATGCCGACGGTGTCGATGTGGGAGTCGATGGCGATGATCTTGTCGCCGTCGCCCATCCAGCCGATGACGTTGCCCAGGCCGTCGATCTCCACCTTGTCATAGCCCAGCTTCTCCATCTCCGCCTTGATGCAGTGGACAACCTCCTTCTCCTCACAGCTCTCGCTGGGGTGAGAGATCATCTCTCGCAGGAACCGGGTCATGTCGGCCTGATAGCCTTGGGCCGCCGCTTTGATCGCTTCAAAATCCATATCGCTGACCTCCATATCAATGTTTGGAATCCCGTCATTTCCACATCACGGATTGGCTTACCTATCCCTATCATAGCATAAGAAAACAGGATGTCAAACAAAAAATGAGAAAACCTAAAAATTTTTTTGAATCTCCGGTGCGGAATGCGCCGTCCGGCCGAAATGATTGCAAAACCAAAGGGCTTGTGATATATAATGGTAGAGTAAAAAGAACAGCAGATTTGGGATGGGGAGAGCTTATGCCGATACCGGAAAACGTGGAAAACCTGCGGAGAATTTCCGCAAAGAGCAGCATTTATCAAGTGGTATGCAGCTGGATCATCACGGGTGTGCTGAAGCCGGGAGAAAAGATCGTTGATTCCGAGCTTGCGAAGCGATTCAATGTCAGCCGGACCCCGGTGCGGGAGGCCATTCAGATCCTGGAGGGACAGAAGCTCGTCTATGTGGTGCCGGGCCGGGCTACGGTGGTGGCGGATATTGACCCTGCGGATATTGAAAAATGCTACCGGCCGCTGGCCGATCTCGAGGCGCTCGCGGCGGAGCTTGCC
This sequence comes from uncultured Collinsella sp., assembly GCA_900550825.1. Taxonomy (GTDB): domain Bacteria; phylum Actinomycetota; class Coriobacteriia; order Coriobacteriales; family Coriobacteriaceae; genus Collinsella. Next base: position 5,545 of record URTZ01000126.1, read on the forward strand.
TGCGACACCGTCCGCGCAATCGAAAACGGAACGGCGCAGCGCACGCCGCAGGACAACGCGAAGGCGACGTATGCGCCGATGCTTTCCAAGAGCATGAGTCCCATCGACTGGACGCAGCGCGCGCGGTACGTCATCGATCAGGTGCGCGGGCTGATCCCGTGGCCGTGTGCCGTGTGCGAGCTGGGTGGACAGACGCTCAAGCTGTTTTCCACGCGCGTCGGCGGCGAGACGGCGAAGGCACCGGGCTGCGTCATCGGCGCGGGCAAGCAGGGCATCGAGGTCGCCTGCGGCGACGGA
>URTZ01000127.1 GCA_900550825.1 uncultured Collinsella sp.
GAACGTCAGATTGTCCAAATGCGGCCCGCGCAGCGTCGAGCCGTTACGCGGTTCGTAGAACCGCGTAACTAGTTAGTACATCTTTGCGCCGGCGGGGATGGAAGCGTCGAGCTGAATCAGATTGAGGCGCTCCTCGCCCTCCTCCTCGTGAATAGCGCTGATCAGCATGCCGCAGCTGGGGATGCCCATCATCTTGCGCGGAGGCAGATTGGTGATGGCGAGCAGGGTCTTGCCGACCAGGTCCTCGGGCTCATAGTATTCATGGATGCCGGAGAGGATGGTGCGGTCGGTGCCGGTGCCGTCGTCGAGCGTAAAGTTCAACAGCTTCTTGGACTTCTTGACGGCCTCACATGCCTTGACCTTCACAGCGCGGAAATCGCTCTTGGAGAAGGTATCGAAGTCGACGAACTCCTCGAACAGCGGCTCAACGGCGATCTTGGAGTAATCGAGCGTGGGCTTAAGCGACTTAACGAACGGGCTCGAGGCGTTGCCGGCCTCGGCGGCCTTGGCGGCAGCAGCACCGGACTGGAAACCCTTCTCGGGCTTCATGTGCGGGAACAGCAGGACGTCGCGGATGGAGGCCTGGTTGGTGAGCAGCATGACCACGCGGTCGATACCGATGCCGATGCCGCCCGCGGGAGGCATGCCGTACTCGAGGGCGCGCACGTAGTCCTCGTCGTACTCCATGGCCTCATCGTCGCCGCCGGCCTTCTCGGCCATCTGGGCGGCAAAGCGCTCGGCCTGGTCGACCGGGTCGTTGAGCTCGGAGAACGCGTTGGCGTACTCGTGACCGGCGATAACCAGCTCAAAGCGGTGCGTCAGACGCGGGTCGTCCTCAAAACGCTTGGCAAGCGGACTGACCTCGATGGGGTAATCGCACACGAAGGTCGGGTTGACGATGGTGTCCTCGCCCAGCTCATCGTAAATCTCGGCGATGATCTTGCCAGCAGTCCACTCGGGCTTGATCTCCAGGCCCTTCTCGCGCGCGGCGGCAGCAAGCTCCTCGACCGGCGTGTCGATGGTGATTTTCTTGCCGAGTACGTCAGAGACAATATCAGTCATGGGGCGGCTGGCCCACTCACCGGAAAGATCGATGGTCTGGCCCTGGTACTCGATGACCTCGGGGTTGCCGATGGCCTTGTTGGCAGCCTTGATGACGCCCTGGGCGAGCGCCTTCATGCCCTCGAGATCGGAGAAGGCGCGGTAGGCCTCCATCGTGGTGAACTCGGGGTTGTGGGTGAGGTCCATGCCCTCGTTGCGGAAGATACGGCCGATCTCGAACACGCGCTCAAAGCCGCCGACGATGCAGCGCTTGAGGTGCAGCTCGGTAGCAATGCGCAGATAGCACTCCTGATCGAGCGCGTTGAAGTGCGTGATGAACGGCTTGGCAGTAGCTCCGCCCTGGATGGTCTGCAGGATGGGGGTCTCGACCTCCATGTAGCCATCGGACTCCATAAAGCGGCGGAACGTGGAGAGGATCTGCGAGCGCTTGCGGAAGGTCTCGCGAACGTCGTCGTTGGCGATCAGGTCGACATAGCGCTGACGATAGCGGGTCTCCTTGTCGGAGAGTCCGTGAAACTTCTCGGGCAGCGGGCGAACGGCCTTGGACAGCAGCGTCGCACTCTTGGGGGCAACGGAAAGCTGGCCACGCTTGGTGCGCACGACTACGCCGGTCACGCCCAGGATATCGCCCAAGTCGAGGGCCTTGAGCGTGCTCCAGGCCGCCTCGTCCATGTCGTTGATGCGGCAGAACAGCTGAATTTCGGCGGTAGCGTCGCGCACGACGATGAACATGATCTTGCCCTGACCGCGCTTGGCAACCACGCGGCCGCCGATCTTTACGACGTCCTCGGTGTCCTCGCCATCGGCAAGATCGGCATACTTGGCCTCAATGTCGATGACATAGTCCTCGATCTCGGAGTGCTCGGGATAGGGGTTCTGGCCCGCCTCGAACAGGGCGGCGCGCTTTGCCAGACGCGTGGCGCGCTCGTCGTTGAGCGTCGATGCCTGATCGGCGACGTTCTGGTTCTCTGCCATAAGTTAGCTCCTCAAACTAAAACGCTCCCCAGGATTCGGTCCCAGGGAGCGAAAACATACCTTTACGCGGGACCGTGGTCTAGCGTGCGATCTTGGCGATGGTGTAGACGCGAGTCTTGCCGGAAGGCGTAACGACCTCGACGGAGTCGCCCTCGCCGTGACCGATGATGGCGTGGCCGACCGGAGACTCGTTGGAGATCTTGTGCTCGAGCGAGTTGGTCTCGGTGGTACCGACGAGCGTGACTTCCATGACCTCACCGTTGGGATCAATCAACGAAACGGTGGAACCGATGGAGACGGTCAGATCACCCGTGGTGGCAGCAACCTGGGCGTTGGCGAGAATAGCCTGAATCTCGGCAATGCGAGCCGCGTTCTGGGCCTGCTTGTCCTTAGCGGCGTCATACTCGGAGTTCTCCGAAAGGTCGCCAAACGCGCGGGCTTCCTTGATGTCCTCGACGATCTCCTTGGCGTAATCGCCCTCACGCCAAGCGAGCTCCTCGACGAGCTTCTGGCGGCCCTCAGCGGTCAGTACGATCTGGCTTGCGTCCATACGGATATCTCCCCAACTATGATGTAACGATCAACTGTCAACAAAACGAAAAAGACCGGCTAGCCTGCGGGCAAGCCGGTCAGGTGCTCACCCCAAAGGGATGGGACTACTCTGCGTCCGCGTCGCTGTCCTCTGCCTGCTTCTTCTTGGCAGCAGCGAGCTTGGCCTCGAGCTCAGCGATCTCCTTGTCCTCCTCGGACTGCTCGACCACGACCTCCTCGGCCTGCTTGGTCTCGGCCTTATCGTCGCCCTCCATACCCTCACGGATATTCTTGACGGTAGAGCCGAGGGACTTGCCGAGCTTCGGCAGGTTCTTGGGCCCGAAGATGATCAAGACAACGACGAGAATGATGATGAGCTCAGGAGCCCTCAGTCCAAACATGTAGACCTCCACAATACAGCGAGACAAGCTCGAATGAGTATACCGCGGGTATCGCGGTATCACAACAATAGCTAAAAAAAGGGACCGCAAGAAGCGGTCCCTCCTCATGCTCTGGTCGGGTTGACTGGATTTGAACCAGCGACCCCTGCGTCCCGAACGCAGTGCTCTACCAAACTGAGCCACAACCCGTTAGCTCGACTATAGTAACAAAGATTTCCGTCGTGTGCTAGAGAAATTTTTACTTCTTTGGCACTTCGACGCGAACCGTGTTGGGAATGAACTGCGTCGCGCAGGACCACCAGCCGTTTTGCTGGGCAGCGTCGGCAAGCCTTTCGGCCGTGGCGGCGGTGTCGCAAATGGCAAACGAGCAGGCACCCGATCCGCACACATCTACAGCAACGATGCCGTCCTGTTTACGCAGCCAATCGAGAACCGTTTGAATCTGCGGCTCCATCTGTGCGGAAATGACACCCAGATTGTTATGAACGAGCGCATATGCCGTCTCGGCATCCCCAGCACGCAGGGCCGAAGCGATCGCGCCAGGCTTGTCTGCCGGTACCGGGTTCTCATCAAAACGTCGATAGGCTTCAATTGTTGAAACGCTCGCCTCGCACGGCTTGACCAATACGACAGGCGTCGCCGGAAGCACAGGATACTCAGTGGCCAGCACGTCTCCCCCACCTACGTAGAACGCAGGGCTCGCGTGCAAAAAGAACGGGACGTCAGCGCCAATGCCACGCGCAATCTCGTCCAGCGCAGGATCGGCGCGGTCGATACCCCACAGCTCGACCAAGGCGACAATGACCGCAGCGGCATCCGTCGAGGGACCTCCCAGGCCGGCGCACAGCGGGATACGCTTTTCGATCGTCACGCACACGTTGGCATCGTGACCGTAATGCTCGGCCATAGCGATTGCCGCCCGATAAGCCGTATTTTTTTGCATGGGAAAATCGGATGCCGGAACCGTCTGGACGGTCAGCGCCTGCGCCGGCGCGACCGTCACGGTATCGGCTAGGCCGACGGCTGCCATCAGGGAATCGACCCTGTGATAGCCGCGGGCATCGCGCTCGGCATGAACCCCCAAATATAGGTTGATCTTTGCCGGCGCGGAAAGGGTCAGGGACCGATTGGCCACCGTTAGTGCTCCTCGAGCTGATTGCCGAGCGGGGTAAAGATGTGCTCGCCATTCTCGGGGTCGAACAGCTCGACCTGACCGGTGAGAACATCGATATACTGGTAGGACTGACGCGACTTGCGGCCGCGACGCTCGTCAACCTCGACGATAAAGACTGCCGGGTGGACGCTCTTGATGGTGCCCATGCGCTCGACGACGCGGGTACGGCCCATGTTGGCCTTCACCTTAACGCGATCGCCCACCATATCGGTCAGCTTCTCGTGGATGTCGTCGACGTGATTGACTTCCATCTCTTCCATGAACGGGGCCTCCAGAGGGTGCAATTCAAAAAGGGGATAATACCCCTAAGATAGACAAAACTCTAATACTATAGCACCCCACTGCCGTCATACGCAAGTAGCTAAATTGAGTAGTTACGCAGTTTGGTAAAACCGCGTAACCTAAAGGTTGTCGGTGTCTAAGACGATCGTGAACGGTCCGTCGTTGACGAGGTCGACCTTCATGTCGGCACCAAAGATTCCGTGCGCCACGTGCTCAACATCTTGGGCGACGAGCGTTAGAAAATACTCGTAAAGCTCGTTAGCGACATCGGGCGCGCCGGCGTCCGTAAACGACGGACGACGGCCATGGCGGCAATCGGCAAACAGCGTGAACTGCGACACCACGAGCACCTCGCCATCGACATCGGCGAGCGCCAGATTGGTCTTGCCGTCCTCGTCCTCGTTGATGCGCAAGCCCCGGAGTTTGCCCCACAGCTTATCGGCCTCGGCACGCGTATCGTCATGACCCACGCCCAGCAGCACCAGATAGCCGCGCCCAATGCGACCCACGCACTCGCCGTCGACCGTCACGCCGGCGTTGAGCACGCGCTGCACCACCGCACGCACGATCTACTCCTCGCCCGTCAGTTTGGCGGACAGGTGCTCGAGCGCGTGGAAGCGGTGGCTGATGGCGTTTTTCTCGTCCGCCGTGAGCTCTGCCATGGTCTTGCCCGGCGTATCGACCGGCAGGAACAGCGGGTCGTAGCCAAAGCCGTGGTCGCCGCGGCCCTCGCGCGCGATAACGCCCTCGCAGGCGCCCTCGCCATAGGTGACCAGGCCGTCCTGGTCGATGAGCGCGACGACACTCATAAAGCGTGCAGTGCGGTCCTCGTCCGTCACGGCCGCCAGGTTCACGAGGAGCTTGGCATTGTTGGCGGCATCATCACCGTGCACGCCCGCATAGCGCGCGCTATACACGCCCGGCTCACCGTCCAGAGCGTCAACGACCAGACCCGAATCGTCGGCGATGGCCATAAGGCCCGTCTCCTCGACCGCAGCCTGGGCCTTGATGATGGCGTTCTCCAAAAACGTCGTGCCGTTTTCCTCGGGATCCTCAAAATCACCCAGCTGGCCGAGCGCCACAAAGCGCACCTCGGGCATGACCTTGCCCAAAATGGCCTCGATCTCGGTGAGCTTATGGGCGTTGCCCGTTGCCACGACGATGGTCGCCGCCGGGTCGAGGGTGTCGATGTCAATCTTCTCAAGTGCCATGACTGGCCTCCTTGTCTCTATAGCAAGCCGCGTGAGGGGCGTTTGGGCACTTGACCTCTCCCCTCTCAGGCGATCGGACCTTTCAACGCAGCATTTCAGCAGATAAAACCTACCAAAATAAACCTGTC
>URTZ01000128.1 GCA_900550825.1 uncultured Collinsella sp.
CCAGCCACAGCGTACGCGTCAGGCCAAAGAGCGCACCCTCCTCCTTGTCATCGTCCACCACGGCGGCGACCCACTCGCCTGTCTCGATCGCGCGAGCGATCTCGGCAGCAGCGGCAGCAAGTGCCCCGGCATCGCCAGCGGCGGCACGCAAAACAGAGGGAATCTCAAACGTGCTGACAGCGGCCGCAGCCCCACCCTCGCCGCCAATCAGCGCCAGGAAGCGGTTCTGCATGGCCGTAATGCCAAGCGTGCCGAGCGCCGCGGACACTTCGTCGGCAGAAAACGCCGGGAATGACGTCGCGTCAAAGTCGAGCTCGACTGGCGCATCGGTGCGAATGGTTGCGACCTTGCGGCTCAGCAGTGCGTCGTCGATGTGTGCACGCAGGTTCTCGCCCATCTTGCCCTTGACCTCGTCGGCATGTGCGATGACTTCGTCCAAGCTGCCGTACTGCGCGATGAGCGCGCTCGCCTTTTTGGGGCCGATGCCCGGTACGCCGGGAATGTTGTCCGACGTATCGCCCTTCAGACCGTAGAAATCGGGCACGAGCGCCGGCGTAATGCCGTGATACAGGTCGTCCACGCTCTCGGGCGTCATGATCGCCACGTCAGACAGGCCCTTGCGGGTCGAGACCACGTTGACGTGCTCGGTCACGAGCTGATACATGTCGCGGTCGCCGGTCACCAGCAGCATGTCGCAGCCGGCCTCCTCACCCAGGCGCGCCATGGTACCCAGGATATCGTCGCCTTCCCAGCCCTCGGACTGCAGAATCGGCACGTTGAGCGCGGTAAGCAGCTCCTTGATCATCGGAAACTGCGCGTGCAGATCGGGGTCCATGGGCGGGCGCTGAGCCTTGTACTGCGGCAGCATCTCCATGCGCACGCGCGGCTTGCCTTTATCAAACGCCACGACCACACCGTCGGGGTTAAAGGCATCAATCATCTTGAGGAACATGTTCAGAAAGCCGAAGATCGCGTTGGTGGGGCGACCGTCCGGCGCGTTCATGGTCGGCGGCACGGCGTGAAAGGCGCGGTGCATGAGCGAGTTGCCGTCGATGACGGCAAAGGTGCGGCGCTTGTCAGACATATTGAATACCTCGCTTTGGGCTGGGCACGGTTTGCTCACTCCAGTTTACACGCTCCCCGCCCCGCGGCCACCTCACATCAAGCTCCCCCGCCACCGTGAGCCCGCGCGTGATACGATGGCTCACGGTACATCAACCAGCACGATCGATCCGAAAGGAGCCTGCGTCATGGAGCGTCCCTGCGCATGGAAAAAGTACACGCCACAGCAAGTCGAGGAGCTCGAGGAGCTTTGCCGCGGCTATAAGCAGTTTTTGAGCGAGAACAAGACCGAGCGCCTGTGCGTCAAGACCGGCATCAAGATGGCCGAGGAGGCGGGATACGTCGACCTGGAGACCGTGATCGCCGAAGGCCGCGAGCTCAAGGCAGGCGACAAAGTGTACGCCGCCAATCACGGCAAGGACCTCATGCTCGTCAACCTGGGCAACGCCCCGCTCGAGCAGGGCTTTAACATCCTGGGCGCCCACGTGGACTCGCCGCGCCTAGACCTTAAGCAGAACCCCGCCTTCGAGGCCGGCGACATGGCCTACCTCGACACGCACTACTACGGTGGCGTCAAGAGCTACCACTGGGTGGCCTCCCCGCTCGCACTCGTGGGCGTCATCTGCAAAAAGGACGGCACCACCGTCGACATCAACATCGGCGACAAGGCAGACGATCCGGTCTTTACCATCTCCGACCTGCTGATCCACCTCTCGAGCGAGCAGATGTCCAAGCCCGCCAAGGACGCCGTCGACGCCGAGATCCTCGACGTGATCGTGGGCGGCCGTCCCGTCAAGTTCGATGAGGACGACAAGGACGCCCCCAAGGAGCCCGTCAAGCAGATGTTCCTGGATATCCTCAAGGAGCAGTACGACGTCGAGGAGGAGGACTTCCTCTCCGCCGAGATCGAGGTCGTGCCCGCCGGCCCCGCCCGCGACATGGGCCTCGACCGCTCCATGATTCTGGGCTATGGCCATGACGACCGCGTCTGTGCCTACCCCTCCATGCTCGCCCAGATCAACGTCGCCAACGTGGAGCGCACGAGCATCACGCTCATCGTCGACAAGGAGGAGATCGGTTCCGTGGGTGCCACCGGCATGACGAGTCGCTTCTTCGAGAACACCGTCGCCGAGATCATGATGCTCGCCGGCGAGGACAGCCCGCTGGCTCTGCGCCGCGCGCTCGCCCGCAGCCGTATGCTCTCCTCCGACGTGTCCGCCGGCTTCGACCCGGGCTATGCCGGCAAGTTCGAGACCAAGAACGCCGCCTTCATGGGTCGCGGCCTGTGCTTTAACAAGTACACGGGCAGCCGCGGCAAGGGCGGCTCTAACGACGCCGACGCCGAGTATGTGGCCCTCGTCCGCGACATCATGGACGAGGCCGGCGTGGACTTCCAGACCTGCGAGCTCGGCCGCGTCAACGCTGGTGGCGGCGGCACCATCGCCTACATCATGGCCAAGTACGGCATGAACGTCATCGACTCCGGCGTTGCCGTCCTGTCCATGCACGCCCTGTGGGAGGTCGCCAACAAGGCCGACATCTACGAGGCCTATCGCGGCTACAAGGCCTTCATCGAGCGCGCCTAACCAACCCTTGTAACTTGCGGTGAAATACGGATTCATCAGGGCTTCCAACGGGGAAAGCGGTCTGTATTTCACCGCAACTTTTTTAGCGGAAGGAGGATTCCGTGCTACAGGTCGTCATTTCGCCCGCCAAACAGATGCGGACAGCTCAAGATGCCTTTGACGTTTTGGGCATACCGCCTTTTGCACATCAGACGGCCCGGCTCCATCAGGCACTGCTAGGCATCGAACGCGAGGATGGCGCGGCAGGTCTTCAGGCCCTTTGGAACGTGAGCGACAGGCTGCTTACAACGTGCCTGGATACGCTTCACGAATTTATGCCCGCCCTGAGCGATGCCGACCTCGCCGATCCCGATATCGCGCGCCGAATCTCCCCCGCCGTCATGTCCTACCACGGCATCCAATACCAAAGCATGGCGCCCGAGGTCATGGATGCTGCACAGCTCGACTGGCTGCAAAACCATCTCTGGATCCTCTCCGGATTGTACGGATGTGTGCGGCCTTTCCATGGCGTTGAGCCCTATCGGCTCGAAATGGGAGCCAAGCTCGCCGTCAACAACGCCCGTGACCTCTATGCGTTTTGGGGCGACAAACTTGCATGCGCCATTGCGCCGACCGGCTCCAACACCACGGTCGTCAACCTTGCCAGCGCGGAGTACGCCAAGGCCGTTCTACCCCATCTCGCAGGCGACGCCACAACCGTCACTTGTCTCTTTGGCGAAGGTGTCCGCAACGGCAAGCCCATCCAGCGCTCGACCGCCAGCAAAAAGGCGCGCGGCTCCATGGTGCGCTGGATGGCAGAAAACAAGCTCGAGGACGCCGCCGGTCTTACCGAGTTCAACATCGGCTATCGCCACGCCCCCGAGATCTCATACCCAGGCACCCTCGTGTTCATCAACGAACAGATGCTCTAGACCCGCCACCCAAAACTGACCCGCTCAGCCTTCTCTATATAACTTGCGGTGGAATAGTTCCTATTTGAGCCTTTTATCGCACAATCAGGAACTATTCCACCGCAACTTTTATGAATTGGCTGGCTAGGCTCGACACCTATTCTGCTAGACCGTCGGCCTTTGCAATCCCGTTTGTCGAACCGTCCTGATAGATAATCTTGACGTGCTCAACCTCGGAAACCGCAACACCCGTCGGAGGCTCCAGACGCCATTCCGTCAGGGCGATATCCATGGTCGTGGGCACATCTCCTTGATCTTTGAGCTTCACCGTCAGCGTTTTGAGCGCCGCGTCAAACGTCACGCGTTCGATTTCTTCGCCCGGAATGGACCCACCACTCAGCTGCAACTGCACAAACTCATCGCGCGGGTACCAATAATCGCCCGGAATGGCGAGCGTATTGGCATTACCGCCAGTACTCCTCACCGTCATAATCGGTAGGCTATCATCAGCCTCGAACTCCCATGCAGCGCCGCCGCGACCACCAAACGTCCAGATACAACAGGCAATCACCATCACGACAAGGATCGCAAAACCAATCGCGACAAGGCCATGGTGCGCACGGCCCTCCTCGGCCGATACGTCCCATTGCATCTCTCGATATAGATGCTTGTCTTCCATGTTCGCCTCCCCACGGGCATGCTCATCGCGTCAATCGTACCCATTCGAGCTATACTTGAGCCCACCACATAAACGGGGAGCTTGCAGGACAAGACGGCAGGCTGAGACTGGGCGCGCCCGCCCTGACCCGCAAACCTGATATGGGTAATGCCAACGAAGGGAGCCGTGCCAATGAGCACACAGACCGAGCCCAAGCTCGTCACGCAAATCGACTTCGCCCGCGCTGGGCAGATCACACCTCAGATGAAAGAGGTCGCCGAGCGCGAGCATCGCGACCCCGAGTACATCCGCGAGCGCGTGGCAGACGGCCGCATCGCCATTCCCGCCAACATCGTGCATATCAAAAAGGGCATGCGCGCCTTTGGTGTCGGCGAGGGCCTGTCCACCAAGGTCAACGTGAACTTGGGCATCTCGGGCGACAAGGCCGATGCCGCCGAGGAATGGAAGAAGGTCAAGATTGCCGAGGACTTTGGCGCCGACGCCATCATGGACCTCTCCAACTCGGGCAAGACGCGCCAGTTCCGCCAGCAGCTCATCGACGAGACGCCGCTTATGGTGGGCACCGTCCCCATGTACGACGCCATCGGCTACATGGAAAAGCCGCTGGTCAAGCTCACCAAGGACGACCTGCTCGAGGTCGTTCGCGCGCACGCCGAGGACGGCGTGGACTTCATGACCATCCACTGCGGCATCAACAAGTCGGTCATCAAGACCTTTAAGGAGACCGGCCGCCTCATGAACATCGTCAGCCGCGGCGGCTCGCTGCTGTTTGGCTGGATGGAAGTCACCGGCAACGAAAACCCCTTCTACGAGTTCTACGACGAGGTGCTCGAGATCTGCCACGAGTACGACGTGACGATCTCGCTCGGCGATTCCTGCCGCCCGGGCTGTCTCTACGACTCAAACGATGCCACCGAGACCGCCGAGATGATCGAGCTGGGCAAGCTGTGCAAGCGCGCTTGGGCCGCCGGCGTCCAGGTTATGGTCGAGGGACCGGGTCACATGGCGCTCGACGAGATCGCCGCCAACATGAAGCTGCAGAAGCGCCTGTGCCATAATGCGCCGTTCTATGTGCTGGGGCCGCTGGTGACCGATATCGGCGTGGGCTACGACCACATCACCGCCGCCATCGGTGGCGCCATCTCGGCGAGCTCCGGCGCCGACTTCCTGTGCTACGTGACACCCGCTGAGCACCTGTGCCTGCCCAACGCCCAGGACGTGCTCGATGGCCTCATGGCCACCAAGATCGCCGCACACGCCGCCGATATCGCCAAGAAGGTGCCGCACGCCCGCGATCTGGACGACAAGATGGGCCAGGCACGCCGCAAGCTCGATTGGGACGCCATGTGGAAGTGCGCACTCGACCCGGTTACGGGCAAGAAGCGCTACGAGGAGTCCCCCGCCGCCACCGAGGGCACTTGCACCATGTGTGGCAAGATGTGCGCCGTCCGCACCGTCAACAAAGTGTTTGAGGGCACGACGATCGACCTCGGTATGGAGGACTAGTCT
>URTZ01000129.1 GCA_900550825.1 uncultured Collinsella sp.
GGACTTGCAGCGACGGACCTCAGGACACTCTTACACCACGTCTGCGCGCGCGACCGATACGTTAGTTCATCCGGCGCGTCGAGACGCCTAAGAGACCCGAAAAAGCCGAATTGCGCTGCTACTAAAAAGGTAACAGTACTCATATTTGATGTTTTTTGTCCACAGCCATTTGCAGGCCCCCTATAGGGCGATGCCAACGAGGGCTTCGGCGGCCGTTTTGCTCAAGACTGTCCCCAGCGACTAGTCATTTAAGAACGTCCCCAATGACTAGGTGTGGTTGCTGCCAAGGAGTGTCCCGGGGTGCCGGCATAAAAGGAACGTCCCTAACTGCCAGGTTTAGGCTGTTAGGTCGAGTTCGTAGAGGAAGCTTTCGCGCGGCATGTCGTGGCGGCGCTCTTCGCGGTTGGCGCGGTGCGTGGCCGTGCGCTTAAAGCCGTGCAACTCGTAGAACTTCCACGAGCAGTTGGAGTCGGTGTACAGGTGCGCCCTCGTCGCTCCAAGCGAGGACAGGTGCGAGACCGCGGCATCGAGCAGAACCGTGCCAACGCCCAGGCCATGGACGTCGCGATCCACGGCAAGCAGCGTGACCTCGTTGTCGTGCGGCAACGGGCTGCTCTCGAGCAGACGGTTGTTGGTTCGGATGGTTGCGCGCACAAACGAGAGATACTCGGCGCAGGCATCAGGCTCCAGCTCACGCATCTGCGATAGCAGTGCGCGTTCGGTATCCATCCAATGCTCGTTGATAGTGACGCCGGAGTTCTGTCCTGCGCGTGCAAGTGCAATGCCGCGCGCCTCGCCGTCAATCACCGCAACCTGCGAAAACGTCGATGACGAAAGGCAATAGGCGAGGTCGCACGCGGCCTCAAGGCGGTTGTACTCATCGTTATCCGAATTGTTATGCCAAAGTTGCTGCAGAATCAGCGCGATGGCGTCGAAGTCTTCGGTATCAAACGGTCGGTAGAGAACCCGCGAGACCATGGTGCCTCTTTCTTTTGCGGATGCATATCGAACACAGTTCTACCACGCCATTGGCATCAAATTATGGTGCCCCTGTGTTCCATGAACTCACCGTGCCCATCCCCTCCGCTCGCAAACTTTTTCTGCACATGCGCCCGTTGCGGGGTGCATCGATGCGCTCGATGCGCTACATTAAATCAGTATTTTCAATGCCGCTGCGCGAGCGCTGCAGATCGACGTATCACCGACTCACAGAGCACGGCGGCGTACCAGACAGGAGGACTGCATGGGATCTGATGTGAAGATCGCACGCGCGTTGATCTCGGTTACCGATAAGACGGGCGTCGTCGATTTCGCACGGACGCTGGTTGACGACTTTGGCGTCGAGATCATCTCTACGGGCGGCACGGCTCGTGCCATCGAGGACGCGGGCATTCCCGTAACCCCCATCGAGGAGTTCACGGGCTATCCCGAGATGATGGACGGCCGCGTTAAGACCCTGCACCCCAAGGTTCACGGCGCGCTGCTGGCCCGCCGCGATTCCGAGCAGCACATGCAGGAGGCTGCTCAGCACGGCATTAAGCTGATCGACCTGGTCGTCGTCAACCTGTACGAGTTCGAGAAGACCGTCGCCAACCCCGAGGTCACCTTCGCGGACGCCATCGAGCACATCGACATCGGTGGCCCCTCCATGCTGCGCTCTGCCGCCAAGAACGCCGCGAGCGTTACCGTCATCTCCGACCCGGCCGACTATGATGCCGTCCTGGCCGAGATGCGCGAGACCGGTGGCTGCACCACGCTTGCCACCCGTCGTCGCCTGCAGGTGAAGGTCTACCAGACCACCGCCGCCTACGACACGGCTATCTCCCGTTGGCTTGCCGCCCAGGCAAGCGACGTGGCGGACACCTCTGCCAAGCTCGAGATCTCGCTGGAGAAGGTCGACGACCTGCGCTATGGCGAGAATCCTCAGCAGAAGGCTACGGTCTACCGCTTTGCCGAGGGCTGCGAGAACACCGCGAGCTCGCAGTTCCCGCTCGTTGGCTCCGAGCAGATCCAGGGCAAGCCGCTCAGCTACAACAACTATCTGGATGCCGACGCCGCTTGGAACCTGGTCCGCGAGTTCGAGGAGCCGGCCTGCGTGATCCTCAAGCACCAGAACCCCTGCGGTTCCGCCGTTGCCGAGGACATCACGGCCGCCTACGACCGCGCCTTCGCCTGCGATCCCAAGAGCGCCTTCGGCGGCATCATCGCCTGCAACCGCGAGGTTCCCTATGAGCTGGTCGAGCACTTTGCCGATCAGAACAAGCAGTTCGTCGAGGTCATCATCGCCCCGAGCTACACTGCCGAGGCGCTCGAGCGCATGGCCAAGCGCCCCAACCTGCGCGTGCTGGCCACCGGCGGCGTGGACCACGGCGCCCAGGTGGAGCTGCGCTCCATCGACGGCGGCATGCTGGTGCAGGAAGTCGACCACGTGACCGAGGATCCCGCGACCTTTACGTTCCCCACCGACCGCAAGCCCACCGACGCCGAGATGGCCGAGCTCGAGTTTGCCTGGAAGGTCTGCAAGGGCGTTAAGTCCAACGCCATCTTGGTTTCCAAGGGCAAGGCCGGCATTGGCATGGGCCCCGGCCAGCCCAACCGCGTGGATTCCGCGCTGCTTGCCTGTGAGCGCGCCGAGGATTTCTGCGAGCGCGAGGGCGTGGAGAAGGGCGGCTTTGCCTGTGCAAGCGACGCGTTCTTCCCGTTCCGCGACAACGTCGACGTGCTTGCTGCACACGGCGTGACCTGCATCATCCAGCCCGGCGGCTCCAAGCGCGACGATGAGAGCATCCAGGCCTGCAATGAGCACAATATTGCTATGGTGTTTACGGGCGCTCGCCACTTCCGCCACTAAGTTCCGCCTTGGGACAAAATAATCTCCGCAAAAGACGGCTGCTCCGTTTGGAGGGCCGTCTTTTTGGTATAAGAGGACGGAATGACTAACACGAAAGGTACAACCATGCCCCAGATTGATGATGCCGAGCTGTTTGGCAATGCCGAGGATCAGCGTGCGTACGAGGACTTTTGCGCCAATCAGGAGGCGGTCGAGAAGTTTACGCTCGACAAGCCCGCGCTTGTCTGCCGTTGGCGCATGTCCAACAAAAAGGTACCCATGCTCAACCGCCACATTCGCGCACTGTCCGAGCGCTTGGTGCAGGGCGAGCCGCTTACCCATAACATGCTCAGCTGGGCCAAGCAGCACGTTGAGTGGTCGCTTGCCGAGGGCGATTACACCGCACGCGACGGCGTGCTCATGCTGGTGATCGACGTCAACGGCAACGCCGCCATGACGGTGGGGGAGTACGAGCCGCTAACCGATACGTCGGCCAAGGCGCTACGTGCCCGCTCCGCCGAGGCCCGCTCCGAGGCCGACGAAACCGGCGTGGCGCCCGAGCTGCTCGCCGCCGTCGATAACGGCGAGCTTGCCTTTGTGGCGCCAGCGGACGAGTGCCTGTGCGGCACGGCGACGCTCATCGAGCAGCTGGCCCAGACCAAGGGCATCCCGGTCACGCGCGTAGACATCCCCGCTCAGCTCAAGGGCGCGCTGTTCCTGGTGAGCGACGAGCACGGCGTGGTCCCTGCCGACGATACCGATGCCGCCGCGACGGACGCCGCGACGGTCGCCTTCTTCGCCGAAGGCTACGAAAAGCTCCGCGCCCGTCGCTAAATGATTGTTCTGAGACGGGGATTAAAAAATCATTTTGGTCCCCGCCATCGCTGCGAGTGCGAGGCGGACAAAACGCCCCCGCTCGCGAACAGTTCTGTCACCTTGGCACCGCGCGCGGTGCGCACCTGCAGTTTCGCAGCCATAATGGTGGCAAGACAACCAAGAGGGGAGCGAAATCCATGGCGCTGATTTATGTCGTTGAGGACGACGAGCCCATTCGTCGTGAGCTTGTCGACATCCTTGCCCGCGCCGGGTTTGAAGTCGAGGCCTGCGAATCGTTTGAGCATGTCTCGCACGATATTCTCGCCGCCGCGCCCGACCTGGTGCTGCTCGACCTCACGCTCCCTGTCAAAGACGGCCAGCACATCTGCCATGAGGTCCGTCGCGAATCCGAGGTTCCCATCATCGTTCTCACGTCGCGCACGACCGAGATCGACGAGGTCATGGCCATGACGCTCGGCGCGGACGACTTTGTTCCCAAGCCCTATAGCGCGCGCGTGCTCGTGGCGCGCATCAACGCCCTGCTGCGCCGCACCACGGCGGCAGGCGAGCGCAGCACACTTGTCCACAAGGGGCTGGAGCTCGACCTCGCCCGCTCCATGGTCACCAACACGCAAACGGGCACCAGCACCGAGCTCACCAAAAACGAGCTGCGTATCCTCTCGCTGCTTCTGAGCCGCGCGGGCAAGATCGTTTCGCGCTCGGCCATCATGCAGGACCTGTGGGACTCCGACGCCTTCGTGGACGACAATACGCTCACCGTCAACATCAACCGCCTGCGCACCACGCTCGAAAAAATCGGCATCAAGGGGTATTTGACCACGCATCGCGGCCAAGGCTATTCGGTCTAGGGGCCGGCTATGTCGTTTGGCAAGTTCTTTAAAGATGCGCTGCTTCCCGTCGCCGTGTGGACGTGCGGTGTGCTGCTGAGCTGCTTTGTGCTGACGGTCGCCGGCGCACCCGTTTCTATCGTGGTCGTGGCGGTCGGCGTGTCCTTTATCTTTGGTATGCTCGGCATCGTGATCGAGTACGCGCGCCGTCGCCGTTTTCTGCGTCAGCTGGAGCGTGCGGCAGAGGAGCTCGAGAGTCCCGCATGGGTGCAGGAGATGGTGCAATGTCCGACCTATGCCGAGGGCGAGCTCGAGTACGAGGTCTTGCGCCGGGTGGGCAAAGCTGCCTGCGACGAGGTTGCCGAAGGCCGGCGTCAGACCGATGACTATCGCGACTATATCGAAAGCTGGGTTCACGAGGCCAAGCTGCCCCTGGCGGCGGCCCATCTAATTTTGGAAAACCTGGACGGCAGCGAAGACGATCTGTCGCGTGTGGATGACCTGGGCCGTGAGCTGGCTCGTGTGGAGCGCTATATCGACCAGGCACTGTACTACGCGCGCTCGGAAGTCGTGGAGCGGGACTACCTGATTCGCCGCTGGAATCTCAAGACCTTGGTGACGGGCGCGATTAAGGCCAACGCGCGCGAGCTCATCGCGGCGCACGTGGCCCCAGTGTGCGAGAACCTCGACTTCGAGGTCTTTACCGACGAGAAGTGGCTTGAGTTTATTCTGGGCCAGCTCATCCAGAACAGCATTAAATACGCGCGCGAGGACGGCGCGAAGATCGTGTTTTCGGGCGCGTTGCTGGACGAGGGCCTGGCAAGTGAGCGCATTGAGCTCACTGTTGCCGATAACGGCTGCGGCGTGAGCGCGGCCGACCTGCCGCGCGTGTTCGAGAAGGGCTTTACCGGCGACAACGGCCGCACCACCAAGCGCGCAACGGGCATCGGCCTCTACCTGGTGGCGCGCCTGTGCTCCAAGATGGGTATCGATGTCACCGCGGCATCCGAGCCCGGCGAAGGCTTCGTCGTCACGTTTGCCTTCTCGACCAACAAATTCCAATACTTTGAGTAGGCGGGCCGTCTTGCGGTGCGGGCGGCTATGTTCCCGAACGTGAACTTAGCTAAGGCAATTGGCGCCATGTTCCTGAACGTGAACACAACTATGGGGCTCAAATGAATCTCCCATAACAAAAACGTGCCGCCCCAAACAAAACGTGCCG
>URTZ01000130.1 GCA_900550825.1 uncultured Collinsella sp.
GTGCCCGTCTTGTCAAAGACGACGGTGTCCACGTCGGCGAGCGTCTCGAGGTAGTTAGAACCCTTGATGAGAACGCCCAGCTTGGACGCGCCGCCGATGCCGCCAAAGAAACTGAGCGGCACGCTGATCACCAACGCGCACGGGCAGCTGACGACCAAGAAGGTCAGGCCGCGCAGAATCCAGTCGGACCAGGCACCGGTGACCAGGCCACCGCCGAGCGCGAGCACCGCGGCAGCGCCGGTGACGGCGGGCGTGTAGATGCGGGCAAAGCGCGTGATGAAGTTCTCGGTGCGTGCCTTCTTTTCGCTGGCATTCTCCACGAGCTCCAGGACGCGTGCGACGGTGGACTCGCCAAAGGGCTTGGTGGTGCGCACGTGGATGAGCCCCGTCATGTTGATGCAGCCGCTGATGATATCGTCTCCGGTTTTGGCCGGGCGGGGGACCGACTCTCCGGTAAGGGCGGCGGTATCGAGCTGTGTCTCGCCTTCGACGATGACGCCGTCGATGGGCACGCGCTCGCCGGGCTTGACCACGATCACGGTGCCGACGGCGATGTCATCGGGAAAGACCTGCTCGAGCGTGCCGTCGGCTTGCTCGACGTTGGCGTAGTCGGGTGCTATGTCCATCATGGCGCTGATCGATTTACGGCTCTTGCCCACGGCGTATGCCTGGAACAGCTCGCCGACCTGGTAGAACAGCATGACGGCGGCGCCTTCGGCCATGTGCGGGTCGGTATCGGGGAAGAGCACCATGGCAAACGCGCCGATGGTCGCGACGGCCATAAGGAAACTCTCGTCGAAGGCCTTGCCGCGGCGGATGTTATTGAATGCCTTTTGCAGCACGTCGTAGCCGGCAATCAAAAACGGTATGAGGAACAGCATAAAGCTGGCGTAGATGTCGCCCGGGGTACCGAATGCGGCGGTGAGGGTGCCGAACTCATCGAGGGCGTACACCACGGCAAAAATGCCCAGCGCTACCACGATGCGGTTGCGCTTATGCTCAAGGGACTCTTTCTTCTTACGCTTCTTCTTTTTCTTTTTGGGGTCGGCGGTGGCCATGACTCGTATCCTCCCATTTGAATGTATGAACACTCGCTCATATAATTTCGCGAGCAAAGGCCGCGGCAAGCGCGGCCTTGCAGGTTGGCGTAAACCCGGGCTAGAGAATGATCTCGCAGTCCGGCTCGGCGTCGGCCGTAAACTCTACAACGCGGTTGAGTACCTCGTCGAACTCGGCGTCATCGGCTTCGAGCGTCAATTTTTGGGTCATGAAGTTGACGGACACGGATTTGACGCCCTCGAGCTTGGCCAGCTCGTCCTGAAGCTCGCGCGCACAGTTGGCGCAGTCGATTTCGTCGAGCTTGAACTGCTTTTTCATGGGGGTTCCTTTCTCTGTATTTGCGGCTTGGGTGCAGGCCGCGCTGGTACCGTGGTTGGTCGCTATTCGCAGATGTGGCTCATGCCTTGGTTGAGCATGGTGTAGACGTGGTCGTCGGCGAGCGAGTAGAGGATATTGCGCCCGTCGCGCCGGAATTTAACCAGGTGCGACTGCTTGAGTGTGCGCAGCTGGTGCGATACTGCCGACTGCGAGGTTTCGGTCGCTT
The DNA here is from genome assembly GCA_900550825.1 of uncultured Collinsella sp. Lineage (GTDB taxonomy): Bacteria > Actinomycetota > Coriobacteriia > Coriobacteriales > Coriobacteriaceae > Collinsella. Next base: position 1,604 of record URTZ01000130.1, read on the forward strand.
CGGCGATGTCTGCCACGCAGAGCTCGCGGCCCATGAGGGCGTAAAGGATCTTGATACGCGTGGTGTCGCTGAAGACCTTGAACAGGTCGGCGAGGTCGTAGAGAAGTTCCTCGTCGGGAAGGTCCTCGGGCGAGCAGGTGGTGGGGATCGCGGGTTCGGTGGCCTCGATGTCGGGTTTCGTTTCATCAACGCGGGTGCTCATTGCAATATCCTTTCATATGAACATGCGCTCATATAACTTGCTTTCGATTATATGAGTGTATGTTCATATGTCAATACAATTTGCGTTAATTTCGATGACTGCTTGCCGCTTCTGCGATTTTCTGTGGGTTGGGAGACATCGACGCAATGCTCGCCAACATATTTCGAGATGTTCGGCCAGCATGCTAAGAAAGCCACCTTGAGAAGCATTAGAACTGTTCATATTTGTACTTTATCGTGTCAAATACCGCGAGAATCAGTTCTTCCTCTACGGGAGTTTCTGCAGAATCAGTTTTATCTAAAGTTATATTGAGCATTGCTGCAGCCAATCTGGCACATCGGTGGCCGAATAAGTCGAAAAATGTAGGTGGACATCCGCAGAGATCGCCTTTAGAAGAGCGAATTCTCAATTAGATCAATAATCGTGTCGTCTTCCGTGCGTTTTTCATCGATTTTTGCGAACATGTCGCATTCCCAAGGCCCATTGATTTCCTCAGCAAGGGCCCCAACGTGTTGCATGTCATCGGGTTCGGGCACATCGTTGATGCTCGGGTCAACAGCTTGCGGATATTGGCTTGCAATTTCGCGCTTGGTGGCCTCTTCTTCTTTGTGCGCCTCCAGGATGCGGCGACCGTATTCGAAGTAGCGCCGCAAGACAAATAGACGAAGATTTTCTTGCAGGATGGCGAAGTTATCCGGGAGTCGACCGGGCCATATCTTCTCGCGAATGCGAATCGCTTCCATGACCCGTTTAAAAGCGGACTGCTTGAAAAATGAATGACGACTAACTGTGATAACGGCATATCCCATGTTTCGCAGCGTGTTTCGGCGTTCCTCGTCAATTGATTGCTGCTCGGGCTCGTCGTGGTAAAAGCCGTTGTATTCGATATCAGTCATCGAATTTTCGAGCAGCGCGTCGAGGTAGAAAACCGTCCGTCGCGTTAGTGCGGCGTATCTTTTGGGGACTGGGATCGGATAATCCGTTTTGATGGCACGTATGGCTAAGCCACCCATTGACTTGGGCATTGTCAGCATCATGACAAACGCCGTTTCGAGTGGAGAGCGACAGCCTCCGCGTACATAAGAAAGTGCCTTAAGGGCTTTATTGGACCCACGATACCCCGATGCCTTTGAAAAGAAGGCTCTGAGCTCTTCAACGCTGGTTAGGGCTGGGCGCTCGCGATATTGAGTTTCGTCGGACGTTTCAAGCGCGTAGGAGCCGCAGATTTCAAAGTAATACTCAACGAGCTCCCAAAGGTTGAGGTCGGCTGTTGCTTCTAACGCGCACAGCTTGATATCGACGATGTAGACGTTCGGCTCGAGTTCTAGGTAGCTTTCTGCATCAAACGTATAGCGCGAGCAGTGGCAGATGCAGCCCTTGCGGTGCCTTTTGGCATTATTGGAAAACGTCAGCACATGGATGCTTTCAGAATCGACATTCTTTCTGTTGAGCCATGCTCGCGCCGCTTCCAGGTCGGACGTGGTCGGCGCAGACACCCTGATCTTTTCCATAGGTAAGGGATCGATCGCGTAGCTTGCGAGCGAGTTGGCTGTTTGGTATACAGCGCGTGCCGTGGTATGTGACAGAACGATTCCCATACGCGCATGATGGCATAGCAGACGCCACATACGCTCGAAACTTCGGGCAACGGTATTGGGGCGCGGCTTATCTTCTGCAAACGGTGGGCTTTGAGCTGTCGTATTGAGGGAGCAGCTTTGGCTGGGGAGGTTTCTGCCGGCTGCCCCTATTTTGATGAACTTTAGTTGCGGATTCGTAGCTTCTAAGCGTTTTTGCCGACCGCTCAGATGCCTCACCAACATAATTTGAGTTATTCGGCCTTCTCCTATACAAATGGTGCGATCGCAACGTCCTATTCGAATTGATTCAGGTAGATTTATGGGGCTTGGTTGCGAAATTAAGGCGATTTTAGCTTCGATTGCGGTTCAAGGGGCCTTGACTAGTGGTTCAGCTGGCCGAACAACTCGAAAAATGTAGGTGGGCCAACCTGCCGACTATGTGAAGCACGCGTATTTGCTCGTTTTGATGAAAACTAGGGTGCAGCCATAAGGCTGCGCCCTAGTTTACTGCGTGCCGGTGTGCCCAGACGGATTGCGCTGTGCCTGGCAGGCGCTCCCGCAGATGGATCGGTTATTTCGCGAATAGGTTCTTGAGGTTGAACTCGGCTTGGACGGTGCGGAGCATGAGGTCGGTGTCGTCCAGGCCCAGATGCTGCTCGTTGGCGTCGGCGGCGAGGGTTCCACGGCGGCGCGCCCAGTTCTCGAGCGCGGCGGGGGCGGATTCGCGGGGGAGCGAGCGGACGTCGGCATCCAGGCTGCGGCAGATCTGGCGCGAGTCGATGACGATAATCTTGCCGGCACGACGCGCCTCGGCGTAACCGTCCAGGTGAATCTTGAACCAGCTGTCCTCGAACGCGGCGTTATGCGCCATGTACGGGTACTTCTTCATAAGCTTGAGCAGCTGCTTCTGCAGTCCCTTGTTCTCACGGAAGGGCGTTTTGCCGTCGATGTCGTCCCAAGTGATGTGGTGGATATTCGACAACGGCACATCCTCGCCGCGGTAGATGTCGGGCAGGCCGCAGTAGTGTGCCTCGGCGTCGTGCGGGACGGCGTCGCTGGTGAGCTCCATGATCTCCCAGCCCACGTTGATGATGTAGCCGCGCTCGGGCGCGCGACCGGTGGTTTCGATGTCGATGCCCAGCACCGTGCCTTGGATGGGCTTGCGAGCGTAGGCGACGCCGAGCGCGTCGCGGTCGCCGCGGATCTCGCGCATGACGGACGCGGCAGTGCGCTTTTGCATCTTGCCGATGGCGGCGCAGGTGTCGGCATCGGACAGGCCGCGCGAAAGCGTCGCGGGCGTCACGTTGCGCAGGCGTGCCTCGCCAATCTGGTCGCACAGGTCGCGGTTGCGGTCGGCCAGGTCGCGCACGGTGGCAAAGTCGAAGCCGGGGTCGCCCTCGGCGGTAAAGTACTCGGTCTCGAGCACCTTGAGGGCCTCTTCGCCCTTCTGGCGCTCGGACTCCATGGCGCCGTGATCGCCATAGATAAACATGGGGATAAACGGCTGACGCTCGTATTCGAGTGCTTGTGAAACGTTCATAGACTGCTCCTTGGACGGGCCGCGTCGCGCGGCTCGGTGGCATTGAGTTATGGCGAGATGATAGTTTACCATGGGCAACTATTGGCATCGCGCCTAGAACAACTACAATACCCTAGTTGACCGCTAGGACTTTTACAATGCTGCCGAAAGACACGAAAGGTTCCATCCGTCATGGATTTGCTGATTGATATTCTGCTCGACGCCGGCAAGGACACGCTCTCGCTGGTGCCGTTTTTGTTGGTGACGTATCTGGCCCTCGAGACCTTGGAGCACGTCGCGGGCGACCGCGTTAACGGGGCCATCAAGCGCGCCGGCGCCGCGGGTCCCGTGGTTGGCTCGTTGCTGGGCATGGTGCCGCAGTGCGGCTTTTCGGCAATGGCGGCCACACTGTACGCCGGTCGCGTCGTGACGCTGGGCACCTTGGTGGCGGTGTTTCTCTCGACCTCCGACGAGATGCTGCCGCTGTTGCTCGCCGAGCAGGTGCCCGTGCAGACCATGGCGATGCTTTTGGCTTCGAAGGCACTGATCGCGCTGGTCACGGGCTTTATCGTGGACGCGGCTATCCGCGGCCTTCGTCGTAATGCCCGCGCGCATGCGGCGATTCGCCGTACCGTGCTGGGGACCGCTGCCAATCCGGCTCATGTGAACTGCGCGCACGACGACCATACCGGGGGCGACATCATTGATGAAGTGGCCGAGGCGGGAGTAAGTGCTGATCACATCCACGAGCTGTGCGAACGCGATCATTGCGGCTGTG
>URTZ01000131.1 GCA_900550825.1 uncultured Collinsella sp.
CGCTGCGGCGGAGCTTGCGCTTGCCGTGGGCGATCGTGCGCCCTGGGCGCCGGCGCTCGACGGGCTGGTGCTTCGTGTGCCCGCCGGTGGGCGCGCCTGCGTGATGGGCGCCTCGGGCGTGGGCAAGTCGACGTTGCTTGCGCTGGTGGCGGGGGAGTGCGCACCGTGCTCCATGGTGTTTCAGGATGTGCGCCTGGTCGAGGACGCCTCTGCTTTGGATAACGTGCTGGTGTGCGCCGATGCACGCGTGAATACCTCGAGTGCCGCTGCCTTGTTGCGCCTGCTGGTACCGGGGATCGATGTGCATGCCCGCGTGGCCGAGCTCTCGGGCGGGCAGCGCCGTCGTGTCGAGATTGCCCGAGCCCTGCTGTGTCCGGGCGGCGCAGTGATTCTGGACGAGCCCTTTACCGGTCTAGACATCGCTGCGCGCGACGCATGCACCGAGGTCGTGCTCGACTTGCTCGACGGCCGTATGCTGTTGCTTGCCACGCACGATTCCGCTGACGCTCGGGCCCTCAATATCTCGGACATCATCACGCTCTAAAGACTTACTCAGCAACAAATTGATCCGTTTTTTCTCCGTCCCCATGGGGTCGGGTATGGTATTCTATCTACGGGGTAATACTTAGGAATACCAAGTAATACCAACGCCGTAGAACAAACTCCAGATGCGGGCCAATCGGGTTGCCTTCACAGCCCGTCGCCCAGCCGCGTGGCCCGCATCCATCCGCACCACCGTCGTTTCAAGAAGGAAGCGCCATGGCAGAACACATGACCCCGGTTGTCGCGAAGGTTTTGCCCGAGGAAAAGGCGGCCTTCGCGGCGGCAACCCAGCTCGTGGGCACCACGCCGTCCAACGCCATCCGCATGTTCATCGCCGCTTTCAATCGCTGTGGCACCTTCCCGTTCGACATTTCGCCCAACGGGGCCTTTGGCGCTGCGCCCGATTCTCATCAACAATGACTGTTCCAAACTGCCGGCACTTGGGGACGTTCTTTTTCTGCCGGCAGTTAAGGAACGTCCCTAAGTGCCGGGTTTTGAGGAGGTTGGCATGCTCAATGCGATGATTTGGGCGCTTGCCTGTTTTGGCGTCGTCGCTGCCGATATTGCCCTGAGCATCGTTTTGTTCTCCGCCCTTGGCGTCGCATCGGTGTTCATGGGTTTTTCGATCGATGACCTCGACATTCAATTGCTTCAGGCCGTCGCGCAGACAGCATCGTTTTTGATGGCGCTGCTGTGGTGGCGTTATCTGTGGCCGCGTTCGTTTATGGCACGCCGGCAAAGCGAACACCCGCTCGGCGGGGGAGCGCGTGGGGCGTGGAAACGCATCGCCTGCGTTATCGTGATCGGCCTGGCCCTGCAGGTGGTTGTTGGCTACGTGACCGACGCCGCGCTGTCGCTGTTGCCCGATGCCGCGGCCGACTACAGCGAGCTTGTCGAGGAAACAGGCATGGGCGACACCAGTTATCTCGCCGTCCTGACTACGGTACTCGGCGCCCCATTTTGTGAAGAGCTGCTGGTGCGCGGCATTATTTTTGAGTTTTCGCTCCGAGCGTTTAATCCGCAGTGCCGCCCACTTTGGAAGCGCCGGCGTCGTGCGAGCGCGCAGGATGGCGCCATGGTGCCTTGGGCGGCCCCAAGCACGTGGGGTATCGCCGCGGCAATCGTGCTGCAGGCGGCCATCTTTGGCTTTATGCATATGAACTGGGTGCAGGGCTGCTATGCGGGCGCTGCCGGCCTCATTTTTGGCTGGGTGCTCGTGACGACCGGAAAGCTCCGCTACACGATTCTGCTGCACTTTGCCTTTAATGCCGGGTCGTATCTCATGACGTTGCTCTGGTTTGTGAACACGCCGCTCGATGTGGCAATTACGGTCGCTATCGCCGGCGTCATCCTCGTTGAGGCAATGCGTTCGCTGCGCCACGCGTGTGGGGTGGATGCAGCGAGCGCACCGCTGCCCTAGTTGCGGCGTCCGCCTCCGTTGGCGCCCTGACGCCCCTGGGCTGCGCGATTGCGACCGGCAGTGTTCTGTGCGCGCGACATGCCGCTGTGCCCCTTGCTACCCTTGGGCCCCTTGCCGGCGGCGCCACCGTGGGCCTTGCCGCCCTTCTTGCCGGTGCCATGCCCACCGCCGGCAGACGTCTCGCCCGGGCGTGGCGGCACGGGGCGAATCAGGCAATGCTTGGTGTAGCCAATCAGATCGCGGCGGCCGGCTTTTTCCAGCGCCTCGCGCACGAGCTTGTAGTTCTCGGGCTTGCGATACTGGATGAGCGCACGCTGCATGGCCTTCTCGTGCGGGTCGCGCGCCACGTAGATCGGCTGCATGGTGCGCGGATCCACGCCGGTGTAGTACATGCACGTTGACATGGTGGACGGGGTGGGGTAGAAGTCCTGCACCTGTTCGGGCATGTAGCCCATGTCGCGCACGGCCTCGGCAAGGTCCACTGCTTCCTTCATCGTTGAGCCGGGATGGCTCGAGATTAGGTACGGCACTACGTACTGTTTGAGTCCGTATTCGCGGTTCAGGCGTTCAAATTTACGGCAGAACGCGTCGTAGACGGCGCGGCTCGGCTTGCCCATCACGGACAACACCGCGTCGCTCACGTGCTCGGGTGCTACGCGCAGCTGGCCCGAGACATGGTGCTCCAGCAGCTCGCGCAAAAACTCGTCCGAGGCGTCGGCCATGGTGTAGTCAAAGCGGATGCCGCTGCGCACAAAGACCTTTTTGACGCCCGGCAGCTGACGCAGGTCGCGCAGCAGCTGTGTGTAGCCGCTCTCGTCGACCACCATGTTCTTGCACACACTCGGCCACAAGCAGCGCTTGTTCTTGCACACGCCGTGCTTGAGCTGTTTGTCGCAGGCAGGGCGGCTAAAGTTTGCCGTCGGTCCGCCCACATCGTTGATATAGCCCTTAAACTCCGGGTCGCGCGTGAGCAGCTCGGCCTCGCGCATGATCGAGTCGTGGCTGCGCATCTGCAACACGCGGCCCTGGTGGAAGGTGAGCGCGCAAAACGAGCACTCACCAAAGCACCCGCGGTTGGAGCTAATGGAAAACTTGATCTCGGCAAAGGCCGGCACGCCGCCCGCCGCGTCGTAGTCGGGATGCCAATCGCGTGCGTAGGGGAGCTCGGCCACCTCGTCCATCTCATCGGTGGTGAGCGTCGCCGACGGCGGGTTCTGCACCACATAGACGCTGTTGGGATAGGGCTCTACCAGGCGATGTCCGGTGATGGGGTCCATGTTTTGCTGCTGCACGTTAAAGCTGCGCGCGTAGTTGAGCTTGTCGGCGGTAAGGTCGTCCCAGCTGGGCAGCAGGTCGTAGTCGTAGACCTCGTCGAGCGAGCCTGTGCGGTAAACGGTGCCGTTGATATAGGTGATCTGATCGACGGGCAGCCCCGCGTCGAGTGCGTCGGCGATCTCGACAATCGCGTGCTCGCCCATGCCGTAGATGAGGATGTCGGCGCCCGAGTCGAGCAGTACCGAACGCTTGAGCTTGTCCTGCCAGTAGTCGTAGTGGGCCAGGCGGCGCAGGCTCGCCTCGATGCCGCCGATAATGATGGGGGCGTCCTTGAACGTCTGACGGATGAGGTTGCCGTAGACCGTGACGGCACGGTTGGGGCGGTGACCTTCCTCGCCGCCGGGGGTATAGGCGTCGGTGTGGCGGCGGTGCTTGGTCACCGAATAGTGGTTGACCATGGAGTCCATGTTGCCGGCGCTGACGAGAAAGCCCAGGCGCGGTTCGCCGAGCACCGTGATGCTGGCGGGGTCGGTCCAGTCGGGCTGGCAGATGATGCCCACTTTGTAGCCGTGCGCGTCGAGCACGCGGCTGATGATGGCCATACCAAAGCTGGGGTGGTCCACGTAGGCGTCGCCGCAGATGTAGACAAAGTCGCACTGGTCCCAACCGCGTGCATCCATGTCGGCGCGGCTGACGGGGAGGAACTTGTCGCGGCCCGGACGCCAGGGGCGGGCGGGTGCTGCCGGGGTATGAGTGGCGTGGCCACCCTGGGCCTTGCCGCCACGCTTTTGCTGCTGGCCCTGTTTGCCCTGCTGACTGCGCTGGTTGTTCTGAGCGTGCTGAGGCTTTTTTGCCACGATCCCTCCCGGTGTCTGTATGCTGCACGTAATTGTAACCAGTCTTTTTGGGACGGAGCTAAAAAGACTGGGGGAGTACATGGGCTGGCGGATCGGCGTGCCGATGCGGGCGCCGTTTGTTTCCAGACTGTGTATCCCCGTGTCGAAGGAGCCGTCTCGCGCGCACGCCATGTTGTCAATGGGTTACAGTATGAACGGCGGTTATGTTTCCGCCAACGCACGAGAGGGTCGTCAACAAGGAGGATGCACGACGATGCAGCGTGCCAAACAGATATCGGAGTCCATCGAACTGGGCATTATCCTGGCGCTCGCCGGCGGCTTTATGGATGTGTATTCGTACATTGGGCGCGACCATGTTTTCGCAAACGCGCAGACGGGCAACATCCTGCTTGTGGGCGTGAGCATCTCGGAGGGCAACTGGGCACTTGCGGGGCGCTACTTCTTCCCTGTGGTGTCGTTTGCCGTGGGCATTATGCTTGCCGACCTGGTACACGAACGGTTTGGCAGTGTGATTCACTGGCGCCAGGTGACGGTGTTCTTTGAAGCCGTCATCTTGCTGGGCGTGAGCTTTATCCCCGGTGGCGGTTACAACCTGCTCGCCAACTGCCTCACTTCGTTTGCCTGCGGCATGCAGGTCGAGAGCTTCCGCAAGATTCACGGTCATGGCATCGCTACGACCATGTGCATCGGCAACTTGCGCAACGCGCTGCAAAACGTGGACGATTACATCATCACCCACAGGCGCGGCTTTTTGGAAAACGGCCTGCTGTACTTTGGCGTGATCTTTACCTTTGTGTTTGGCGCCGTGTTGGGCAACTGGTGTATTGAGCGCATGGGCCTGCACGCCATCGTCGTGGCGAGCTTGCTGCTGTTTGTCGCGTTTGCCATCATGTTCATCGACCGCGAGCGCGACTTGCGCTTACGCTGGAAGGTTGCGGCCGAGGCTTGGAAAGAGGGCTGTCGAAAGTAACCGAATGCGGCAAAGGGGCTGTCCCTTTGCCGCAATATTTTTCATCACCTGTTGAAACGCTTTAACAAATTTGACGTTCTCACGCGTTTTTTGTTTCAAAAGCGTTAGGATGGGACTCATAGCGTGGGGCGTAATGGGTGCCCCGCACACGATGGGAGGCTATCAATGGCTAATCGTTTCGTTCTCAATACCATCTCTTATCATGGTTCCGGCGCCATCAAGGAGATCCCCGGCGAGCTCCAGCGTCGCGGCTACAAGAAGATCTTCGTCTGCTCCGACCCCGATCTGGTCAAGTTCGGCGTTACCGCTAAGGTGACCGACGAGCTCGACGCTGCCGGCATCGCTTGGAGCCTCTACTCCGAGATCAAGCCCAACCCCACTATCCAGAACGTCAAGGACGGCGTCGAGGCCTTCAAGGCCGCCGAGGCTGACGCTATCGTGACCATCGGTGGCGGCTCCTCCATGGACACCGCTAAGGCCATTGGCATCATCATCAACAACCCCGAGTTCGCCGATGTCCGCAGCCTCGAGGGCGTTGCTCCCACTAAGAACCACGCCGTGTTCACCATCGCTGTGCCGACGACCGCCGGTACCGCTGCCGAGGTGACCATCA
>URTZ01000132.1 GCA_900550825.1 uncultured Collinsella sp.
CGTAGTCGCAGCCGCACGCCTCGCAATGCGTCACGGCCTCGACAGGCTCCACAATAAGCTCCGCACCCTCGGTGATGGACTTTTTATCTGCCGCCCAGCGCCAAGCGTCGAGTAGCAGATCGGGAACAACGCCCGAGACCTCGCCCAGCAGCAGCGTCACGCTCGAAACGCGACGCACGCCATTGGCGCGCGCCACGTTCTCAACATCGCGAATGATGTGATACACAATCCCTAATTCATGCAAGGTAGAAACCTTTCCACAACGGTTGATGCGATGTCAGCCAAACGTAAGTGAGCGACGCCCCCGCGCCGCTCACTTACTTGTTAGGTTCTTTTACTTCTTCCCGAATTTAATCTTAATCGCACGCTTCAAAGCATACTTGCCGAGGCTCGGAAGCTTTTGCTCGTATTTGACCATCGTGGAGCACTCGGGGCGGTCGCGATCCAGATGGATGGCGTCGAACGCGCACTTGGTGGTGCACAGGCCGCAGCCGATGCACTTGTTGGGGTCGACGATCGAGGCGCCGCAGCCCAGGCAGCGGGCGGTCTCGGCGCGCACCTGCTCCTCGGTAAAGGTCTCAACATACTCGCTAAACGGCGCAGCCTTCTCGCGTTCGCGGTCCACATGCGCAACCTCGCGGCTCGCGTTGTCGTAGCTCTCGATCACGACATCGTCGCGGTCGAGCGCGGTGTAGCGGCGCTGGTTGCGGCCGATGGTGAGCGTGGAGCCCGGCTGCACAAAGCGATGGATGGACACGGCAGCCTCGTGGCCGGCGGCAATGGCATCGATGGCAAAGCTGGGGCCGGTGTAGACGTCGCCGCCCACAAAGATGTCGGGTTCGGCGGTCTGGTAAGTCTGGGGATCGGCCAGGGCGCCCTGGCCGCGGCCGAGCTCCACCTTGGAGCCAGCCAGCAGGTCGCCCCACACAATGGACTGGCCAATCGACATGACGACACGGTCGGCATCGACACGGCGCAGATCGTTCTCGTCGTACTCGGGCGCAAAACGGCCCTCGTCGTCAAAGACACGCGTGCAGCGCTTGAAGGTGATGCCGCACACGCGACCGGCCTCGTCCAGGTGAATCTCCTTGGGGCCCCATCCGCAGCTGATGTGCGCGCCATCCTCAATGGCCTCGCGACGCTCCTCCTCGCTGGCAGGCATCTGGGCATCGCTCTCCAGGCAGAACATCTCAACGTGCTCGGAACCCAGACGGCAGGCGTTGCGCGCGACATCGATAGCCACGTTGCCGCCGCCCACCACAATGGTGCGGCCGGACAGGGAATCGATCTTGCCGCTGTTAACCTCGCGAAGGAAGTCGACGGCCACGGTCACGTCCTCGGCACCCTCGCCCGGAATGCCCGCAAGGCGGCCGCCCTGGCAGCCAATGGCAACGTAGAAGGCCTTAAAGCCCTGCGCGCGCAGCTCGTCGAGCGTCACATCGCGACCGACCTCCACGCCATAGCGGAACTCGGCACCCATCAGGCGAATAACCTCGACCTCGGCCTCGATAACGTCCTTCTGCAGCTTAAAGCTGGGAATGCCGTAGGTGAGCATGCCGCCCGGGCGCTCGTTCTTCTCGAACACGACGGGCTTGTAGCCCTTCTCGGCCAGATAGAAGGCACAGGACAGGCCGGCCGGACCGGCACCGATAATGGCGATCTTCTGGTCGAAGCCGCCAGCGCGCGTCGGCGTCACCACAGGCGGGACATAACGGGTCGCGGCGTCCAGATCGCGCTGGGCGATAAACTTCTTGACCTCGTCGATGGCCACGGCCTCGTCCACGCGACCGCGGGTGCAGGCATCCTCACAGCGGCGGTTGCACACACGGCCGCAGATAGCGGGCAGCGGGTTCTCGCGCTTGATGAGCGCCAGCGCCTCGTCATAGCGGCCCTGCGCCGCAAGCTTTAAGTAGCCCTGAACGGCAACGTGAGCAGGGCAAGCCGTCTTGCAGGGCGCGGTGCCGGACTCATGCGTCTCGATGCGGTTGTCGTTGCGGTAGTTGGGCGACCACTTGGTGTGATCCCACTTAGTGGCATCGGGCAGCTCCTGGCGCGGATATTCGGGCACCTGTCCGCCCGCCTTTTTGCTGCAGAGCTTTTGGCCCAGCTTGGCGGCGCCGGCCGGGCACACCTCAACGCAGCGACCGCAGGCAACGCACTTGTCCTTCTCGACCTTGGCGACATAGGCCGAGCGCGACAGGTTGGGCGTGTTGAACAGCTGCGAGGTGCGCAGGGCGTAGCACACGTTGACGTTGCAGTTGCAGATAGCGAAGATCTTGTTCTCGCCGTCGATGTTGGTGATCTGGTGCACAAAGCCGTTGTCCTCGGCCTGGCGCAGAATGTCATAGACCTCCTCGCGCGTCACATAGTGGCCGCGGTCGGTCTCGACCACGTAGTCGGCCATATCGCCCACGGCGATGCACCAATCGGCCGGGTCGTCGGCGCAGCCCTCTCCCATCACGCGACGGCTCGCGCGGCAGCTGCAGGTGCTGGCGGCATATTTGCCATCGTATTTGTCGAGCCAATGCTCGATATGCTCAATGGGCACCGAGGTGCTCGTGGCGTCGATGGCCTTCTCGACCGGAATGACGTGCATGCCGATGCCCGCACCTCCGGGCGGCACCATCGGCGTCGCCTTGGACAGCGGGCCCTTGGACGCCTGCTCAAAGAACTTGGCGTAGACCGGGTGCTCCTCGAGCTGGCTCACGCGCATGTTGAGGAACTCGGCGGAACCCGGCACCAGCATGGGCAGCACCCACTGCTTGGCGCGCTCGGGGTTTTCCCAGTTGTACTCGAGCAGGCCCGTGTAGCTCATGTCGTCGAGCATCTTCTCGATCTGGGCCTCGGGCATGCCGGTGAGCTTGACCATCTCGGGCAGCGTGTAGGGACGGCGCATCTTCATCTTGCAGAGCACTTCGGCCTGCTCGTCGGTCGCGGCCTCGGCAAACGACCAGTACTCGTAGCCCAACAGCTCGTCGCGATGCAGCAGACGGTTGGTGCAGTGCTCGCACAGCTTGACGATGGCCTCGCGCGGATGCTCCGGCAGCGGCGGCACGAACTCCGAACCGATGTCGGGCTCGGTATAGCTAATCCCCGGTCCGTTGAGAATCATGGTTGTCCCTTCTCTTGCCGCAGCACGACAAGGCCGCAGCGCCCCTCTTTTTTTGCAGGCCGGGCATGCCCCCATGCCGTTCACCCGCCATTGTTGACATTGTGTCAAAAATAGTATTGACGAACCGTCAACAATATTCAAGACTGTTAGGCGAACGGTCAGGCAAAAGAGGATGAAAGGCGGCAAAACATGAGCAACAACACAGCAGATACCTCTGTGGTCGATGCCGTCCCCGCATCCGATAGCGCGGCAAAGCGCTTGACGGGCGACGAACGCCGTCGCGAGATCCTCGATGCCGTGCGCACCGTAAGCTCAGAGCTGGGCGTATCCCATCTTTCGGTCTCCGCCGTGACCAAGCGAGCCGGCTGTACGCGCTCGCTGTTCTACCACTACTTTGCCGATATGGACGCCGCCGTCACCGCCGTTATGGACGAGGCGATCGACGGCTTTATCTCCGAGCTCGAGCAATGGAACGCCAGCCGCACCGTCGGCGATATCGAAGGCGCACTCGACACCGTCGCCCCGCTCTTTAAGCGCCTGGTCGCCAGCGGCCACGAGCTGCCGCACACGCTGACCAGCAACAGCGGCGCGCTCTACGGCGGCTTTCTGCACAACGTGGTCCAGCGCGTGGCGCAGTATATCTGCGACACCACCGTGGTGGACTTTGTCGCCCATCACGACCTGCGCATCGACCATGTCTACGAAACGTTCTACACCCTCATCATGGGGCTGTTGATGTATATCCGCACGCACCCCGATGTGCCCGACGAGACGGTCAAGGAGATTATCGCCTCGACACTCCACATCGAGGGCTACACCGCCAAGTATCCCGAGCGCAGGCCCGGGAACTGACGATATTTGGCCAAACTGCCCGCGATCGGAAGAGGGGCCGCGGGCTTGTGAAAGGAGAGCAGCATGCTGTTCGATGTTTGGGGTAGCGATACCCTTATCCACTGGGCCGGCTGGGCCATGGTCTTTATCGGCCTGATCGTGCTCAACGAGGTCGGCCGCCGCACCAAGCTGGGCGCGGCCATCATCTTTGGCGTGGCTCCGCTTGCCATGACCATCTACTGCATCGCCATCGCCGTCGGCGTTTCGCAGGGCGCCGAGTGGGCACTCACCAACCCCACCCACGTGTACCAGAACAGCTGGTTCCACTATGCCAAGGTGTACGCGGCGCTGGCTGGCTGCTGGGGCTTCATTGCCATTAAGTATCAGTGGGGCAAGATCGGCAAGGCGCACTGGTTCCGCGCATGGCCGTTTGTGATCGTCGCCATCAACATCATGATCGCCGTCGTGTCCGACTTTGAGAGCGCCTACCACTTCTTTGTCCTGGGCCAGTCCACTTGGGTCACCTCCGAGGGCGCCACGCAGCTGGCCGGCTGGAACAACGTGTTCAACGGCATCGCGGGCATCATCAACATCTTCTGCATGACCGGTTGGTGGAGCGTCTACGCCAGCGAGGACAAGACCGACATGCTGTGGCCCGACATGACCTGGGTCTACATCATCGCCTACGATATCTGGAACTTCTGCTACACCTACAACTGCCTGCCCACTCACTCCTGGTTCTGCGGCTTTGCGCTGCTGCTGGCGCCCACCGTCGCCGCCTTTATCTGGAACAAGGGCGGCTGGATCCAGAACCGCGCCTTTACGCTGGCCATTTGGTGCATGTTTGCCCAGGTGTTCCCCTACTTCCAGGAGGAGTCCATCTTTGTGACGCACTCCACGCTCGACGCAGGCGCCGCCACCGCGGTTTCGGTTGTCGCGCTGATCGCCAACATCGCCGCGATCATCTACATCGCCTACCGCGCCAAGAAGCTCGGCCGCAACCCCTACAAGCAGGATGTCTTTGAGGGCACCAGCGATTGGGAGAAGGCCACCGCTCGTCGCGCCAAGGTCGATTACGCGCACGCCGAGTAACGTATTGGTCGTCGCCGGCACGTGGGCATAGCCCCGCTTGCCAGGCTTTCGATCCGATACCTCGCACAGCCCCCGGAACGCGATTCGCTTGCGTTCCGGGGGCTTTTTGCTGTCACGACTTTGGGTCGGATTTACGCTCACATTAAATCCGATTTCAAATTGCACGCCGGCTCTATATGGCCCCATTTTTGGGTACATTGTTGAGCCGACATTGCATTGGGGGATATATGAGTGATGAGACAACGGGCCAAGAGGATGCGGCTCAAGATGCAGAAGCGTGTGCCGAGGCTCTGGAGAGCTTAGACCAGATTGCGCTGGGCGAGATTGCGTTTGACGATGCGGAGCTCGACGCGCAGGGCGAGTCGGAAGCCCATGGCGAACAAGATGCCGACGATGATGCTGCGCCTGTCGAAGATGAGGCAGATCACGAAGACTTCGAAAGCGAGGCAGATGACCAGCCCGAATCCGACACGAGCGAGGAAACCATCTTGCTCGGCAGCTTGCCGGCCGAGGATTCGCTGACCCGCGAGCTCCCCGGCCTGGGTTCTGCGCCGGCTGTCGATGAGACCATCGCCATGGGCGATATTCCCCTGCCGTCCGTTCCCTCGGCACGCGAAGCCCAAGATCGCC
>URTZ01000133.1 GCA_900550825.1 uncultured Collinsella sp.
GAAGCGCTCGACTCTGCCTGCACGGCACAATTGAGCTCGTGCACGTTGAGCGTCAGGTCGTCAACAAATTCACGCTCCCCCACTCGAATCTTAAGGGGTGCAAATGCAAAGGTGGTATGAGGTGCGGTTGGCTGCCAATCGCGAAGATTGCAGCTCGAATCGGAGATAAGCGCCCAGCTCATTGAGGGTCCTTTCTACTTGTTCCTCAACAATTATAGCCGTCTTTCTCATCAATTGGACGGCTATCTAGTTTTGAATACTAGATAGCCGTGCTGATCTTAAGGCAAACGGTAGGGGCAAAAAGAATGGGCCTCGCGACTCAAGATCGCAAGGCCCACGTTCGTTCGCTGTAGTAATAAATTAGTAGCGTACGAAGATGTAGTTGTTGTTCATACCGGCTGCGACGGAGCTGATGATGACGCCCGTCTTGTAGTCGGAAGCATGGATCATCTGGCCGTTACCAATGTAGATGCCGGTGTGGTAAGAGTTAACCACGACGTCACCAGGCTGGGGATCGGATACGCGGGTCCAGCCCATGAAGGTACCCGTGGTGCCAAGGCGGCAATAACGGCCGGTGAGGCAGTAGCTTACAAAACCGGAGCAGTCAAAGCTGTTCGGTCCAATACCGCCCCAAGAATAAGCATAACCGAGCTTGCTGTAGGCGCGCGAAACAACGGTACCACCGTCAACGGACTGGCTCGGTGCGGAAGGCGTCGGAGCCGGAGCGGGCGTCACGGGCTGCGGCGTGGGAGCAGGAGCGGGCGCGGGCGCAGGCGTGTTGCCGCCGCCGTTGTTGGTCGTACCGCCACCATTGTTGGTGTTCTTGGTCGTACCGGCGGTGTCATTGCTCACCGTGGCCTTTTCGGCGGTGCTGGCATTAATGCCAGCCTGCAGCGCAGCGTTGGCCTCGGCCTCGGCAGCAAGCTCGGCCTGCAGCTGCGAATCCAGGGAGTTCACGACACTCTGGGCCTCAGCCTGCTGGGTGTTGAGCTCGTCGACCTTCTTCTGCGTCGCGGCGACGTTCTTCTCCTGTTCGGTCTGCTTATCGGTGAGCTGCTGCTTAAGGTCCTTGACCTCCTGAATGGTCTGGGCCTGCTTGTCGGACACCTTACCGTAGTAGAAGAGACGGTTGAGCATGTCGCCCAGATCGTCGACGCCCGTCAGAACCTGAAGGAGACTCAGACCGCCGGTCTTGTACTCACCGGCAACATAGCTCGAAAGCTTTGCCTGACCTTCGGCAATCTCTTGCTGCTTTTGCGTGATCTCGCCTGCAGTCTGATCAAGCTCCTGCGTCTGTGCGGAGAGTTCTTCATGAATTTGCTGGGTTTGGGTGCCAATCTGCTCGAGTTTAGTTCGAGCAGCGGCAAGGTCGGATGCGGTATCGGCGTAAGCCGGAGCCACGAGGCCCAGGCCCAAAACACAAGCGAGGGTTGCCGTAGCAGCGCAGCGTGCCATGTTTTTGTGCGTATTTGCTGTGCGCATGTAGCTTCCTTTCCGGTATCTAAGGGTAGCGGCTAGTCAACCGTTACCAGGCTAAAGAGCTCAACGTCCTCGTTAGAAGGCGTGAGCTTCTTGCGCGGGTTGAGAAACGCAAGCTCAAGGATACAACCGTAGCCCACAAGCTTTGCGCCCATATCTCGCACCAGTTTACCTGTTGCCTCGACGGTTCCACCCGTCGCGACCAAGTCGTCCAGAATCAACACGGTATCTTTAGAGCTGATGGCATCGGCGTGGATCTCGATAGAATCCGTTCCATACTCGAGCTCGTAGCTCTCGCTTACCGTCTTGCGCGGCAGTTTGCCCGGCTTACGTGCGGGAACAAAGCCGGCACCCAGGGCGACGGCCACGGGCACACCGACCATAAAGCCGCGGGCCTCGGGTCCTACGACCTTGGTAATGCCCATGTCGGCAAAGTGCTCGGCGAGGGCATCGGTCATGGCTTTGAGCGCCTCGGGATTGCCGAAGAGCGGCGTGATGTCTTTAAAGATGACTCCGGGCTCGGGATAGTCGGGGATGTCGACGATTTGAGATTCGAAGTCGTACATTGCATGACCTTTCAATGGGTTGCCGGATAAGCGGCAGCTGTTACTTGCCCGCGGTGACGGTGCCGGATTGCGAAGGGGCGACGACCTTGAGCGGCTTTACGAGAGAATCCTCGTGTGAAGCCGGCGCGACTGTCTCTTCGTTTTTGGCCTTGGTGGACTCGGAGCGAGTGATTTCCTCATCGAGTGCATCGATGTCGGCGTCTTCGACCACGGCGTTGAGCGACTCAAAAACGCGGTTCTTGAGCAGCGCGGTGTGCACGCCCTCCGTCAGGTCGTGAAGCTTCTTAAACGCACGCTCGAGCTTGGCGTCGCGCTCGTCATCGGAGGTGTCCATGCCGAGCATGCTCACGAGCACCTGCTCAAACATCGAGGACTCGCGGTTGGCGGAAGACACGTACTGACGCAGGTTGCGCGGCTCGATATGGAAGCGTGACAGCTCGGAGCAGTAACGGATGATCGGAAAATCGCGACCATCGACGAGCTCACGATTCTGCGGACTCTTGATGATGCGAATGAGGTCGTTCTCGGCGAGCGAGCGGATAAACGAAATCTCGACGCCCAGCATATCGGGAATGGTCTCGATGGGATGCAGCTTTTGCTTAGTCTCCTTGGGCTCCGTCTTGAGTGGAACATCGGACAGCAAGCCCACCTCGTAGGCGAGCGTTGACAGGTCCGTGGCGTTTTCCAAGCGCTGCTTAATCACGTTGAGCGGCATGTAGCGAGTCTTCTGCAAGTGCAGAATGACCTCCAGGCGATCAACGTCCTCCTTGGAGTACTGACGGTATCCCTTAGGCGTACGATGAGGGGTAATGAGCCCCTCATCCTCTAGAAATCTTATTTTTGAGTTCGAAAGATCGGGGTATGCGCCTCGAAGTAGGTTGACGACTTGGCCGATACTCAGATAGTTGCGTTCGGCCATGCCCTACTCACCGGTTTCGATGCGCTCCGGCGTGCTCTCGTGGTAGATGAGCGTAAACGTACCGATCTGAACGGAAGAACCGTCGTGCAGCGGGGCTGCATTGACGATGGCACCGTCGACCCAGGTGCCATTGAGCGATCCCAAGTCCTCGATGCGAGCGCCGAGGCCCTCGCGAATAATGCGCGCGTGGCTGCGCGAAACAGTCATGTCGTTGAGGAAGATGCCGTTCGAGGGATCGCGGCCGATGGTGGTCACGTCGTCCTCGAGCTCAAAAGCGGCACCCGTCTGCGGACCCTTGACGATGGACAGAACGGGGGCGGTGATGCGCACGTTGGCCATGAGGTCGGGAACGGTGACGTCGCTTGAAGGCACGCGGAATACGCAGGTAGCGTCAGCAGTCTTATCATTCTGAGGCATATTGTTAACCATGTTGTCCATGACAACCCCTAACTTATCGCGGACGTGCCGCAAATAATGAACCGTACGTAATCATACCCCAACGAATCAGTCTTCGATTTCAGGGTTCAGAAAGTCGATGTCCTCGTCCTCGGGATGCGCGAGAGCCTGTTTAATGGCCGCTCCGCCTTTAATGGAGTAGATGACAGCCGTGAGCATGGAGAAGATCACGCCGCCGTACACAAAGAAGATGCCGAGGGGCACCGAGCTTCCGTTGAGGCCCGGGAAGGCCGTGAGGGTTGAAGGTAAAAGATGCAGGCCGTCAATAACGGGGAACCCGAGCAGCATGAGCGAGAAGCCGGTCATGAGCAGCGCTGTCGCAATCTTTCCGGGAAAGACGACATCGATGGGGCGACGGTGATAATGACGCACGATAAGTGTGCCGATGCCCAGATAGATGTCGCGGCCAATAATGAGCACGCAGACCCAGATGGGAAGCTCGCCGCGGACTACCAGGCCCAACACGCCGGTAAACAGCAGTGCACGGTCGCAAATGGGATCCATGACCTTGCCGAGCCACGAGACCGTCTTAGTCATGCGGGCGATCTGACCGTCCATCCAGTCGGTGGAGGCGGCAACGGCGTAGATTGCGATGGCGATGACGCGATTGTTATCCGTCACAAACAGGTACAGAAATACCAGGGTGAGGATCAGGCGCGTAAAGGTGATGAAATTGGAGATCGTAAAGATCTTATTCGACGGGTAATCGGAAGTGCCGATAAGCTCCTTTTTGATCTTCTTTTTGATGCCCACAGGACTCCCCCGCTGGTTAACGACAAAACTTTCGATACTATACCCGTTCCGGCGATGTCTATCCAGCGTAAGCATAGAGAGTCCAGACATGTGGAGGGCGCTTTTAGGCGGCGGGGATTTCGCATTCGTGTACATCAGCCTCCAAACATGTCGAAAAATGTCGATTTTGGTGGCTGATGTACACGTTTTGATTTGGTGATTACATCGATCGGGAAAGTTGTTGCTTTAAGCAAATAAATCATGATGATTCAAAACAAAAAAGGTCAGGCACTAGGTGCCTGACCTACAAACTTCTGGTCGGGACGACTGGATTCGAACCAGCGACCCCTTGACCCCCAGTCAAGTGCGCTACCAAGCTGCGCCACGTCCCGAAGCTTTTGTTTGTTGCTCTGCTCTCGCTCGCAACAGGGAGTATATTAACCCGAAACTTTGACCTTGTGCAAGAACTTTTTTAATTATTTTTGAGCAAGTCCAAAATTGTATCTGCGAGCTGGGGTTTTGTTAGCACGGGGAGTTCTTGCGTGCCCGCTGTGCTCGCAATCCAAGCCTTGTTGGTGTCGGTTCCAAAGCCCGAATCGGCGCGCGAGACATCGTTGGCGATGATTGCATCGCAGCCCTTACGGGCTAACTTGCGCTCGGCGTACTCGACGACGTTGTCGGTCTCGGCCGCAAAGCCGATTACACGGCGCTCGCCCTTCTGACGCGAGAGCTCAGCCAAAATATCGACCGTTTCAACGAGCTCGATGCAATCGAGGCGCTCGTTAGCCTTTTTGAGCTTGTGGTCCGCAGGGGCCGCGGGCGTATAGTCGGCGACGGCAGCCGCGCAAATGGCCGCGTCGGCCGTCTGGAAGGCACTCAGCGCCGCTTGGAGCATCTCTGCGGCGGTCTGCACACGCACGCACTCAACGCCGCGGGGAACATCGAGCGATGCCGGTCCCAGCACGAGTGTGACCTTAGCGCCGCGCCGCGCCGCCTCCCCCGCCAGGGCGATGCCCATCTTTCCCGATGACCGATTGCCGATAAAGCGCACGGGGTCGATCGGTTCGTGCGTAGGGCCGGCGGTGATGACGATGCGCTTGCCCGCCAGGTCCTGAGGTGCGGGGTTGAGCACCTCGCAGATGGCTTCGACAATGTCCTCGGGCTCGCTCATGCGTCCCGTGTCCACGTCGCCGCAGGCAAGATAGCCACTGCCGGGTCCCACCACATGGACGCCACGGTCGCGCAGCGTGGCCATGTTGGCCTGCGTCGCCGGCGCCTTCCACATGCCGTTGTTCATAGCGGGCGCGATCACGATGGGTCGCGGCGTGGCAAGCAGCGTGGTGGAGATGAGGTCATCGGCGATGCCGTTGGCCATCTTGGCGATGATATTGGCCGTCGCGGGCGCCACGACAACCAGGTCGGGCTCCTGCGCGAGCGAAATGTGGTGGATGGGGTCGGAGGGATCGTCGAACAGGCCCACAGCGACCGGCTCGCCCGTAA
>URTZ01000134.1 GCA_900550825.1 uncultured Collinsella sp.
TTTTGCCCTACGCTTGTCTGGGCGTTGCCTGCGCCGGCCTGCTCTATCCGGTGCTGGCAGCGCTGTTCCGCGCCTTTGGCGCCAAGCGCGTCATGCGCTTCTTCCCGCCGGTGGTGACCGGTCCCATCGTCATTTCCATCGGCCTGATCTTGGCAAGCTCTGCTATCGCCAACTGCCAGACCAATTGGCTTGTTGCCGTTGTCGCTGTGGCCGTGATCGTCATCTGCAATATTTGGGGGCGCGGCATGGTCAAGATCGTGCCGATTTTGCTGGGCGTTGTGGTGAGCTATGCCGTTGCGGCCGCGCTGGGCGAGGTCGACTTCTCTGGCGTCGCAGCCGCCCCCTGGGTTGGCTTGCCCGTCGTGTGGGACAACACCGTGTTTGCGCTCTTTGGACCGCAGTTCGATAGCGGTCTTGCCACGACGGCCATCATCACCATCATGCCGCTGGCCTTTGCAACTATGATCGAGCATATCGGCGATATCTCCGCCATTGGCTCTACCTGCGAACGCAATTACATTGCCGATCCCGGTCTGCACCGTACCCTGCTCGGCGATGGCCTGGCGACCATCTTGGCATCGCTCTTTGGCGCCCCCGCCAATACGACGTATGGCGAGAACACCGGCGTGCTTGCCTTGACGCGTGTGTTCGACCCGCGTGTGATTCGCATTGCCGCCTGCTGCGCCATTGTGCTTTCGTTCTGCCCCAAGTTTGCTGCGGTGATTGCCGCCATGCCGGCGTGCGTTATCGGCGGTGTGTCGCTCGTGCTCTACGGCATGATTAGCGCCGTTGGCGTGCGTAACCTCATCGAGAACCAGGTTGATTTCCAGAACAACCGCAACGTGCTGGTGGCGGCTCTGGTGCTCGTGCTTTCGCTCGGCATTGCCTACAGTACCGCCGGTGCCATCGTGCTGGAGCTGGGCGGCGTGACGATTTCGCTTTCGGGCCTTGCCGTGGGCTCGCTGGTGGGCATTGTGCTCAACGCCATCCTGCCCGGTAACGACTTTGAGTTCGATACTTCCGAGCTTGAGGAGACTGCTGAATAGCAGCTGCGTTCAGCCAAATTAAAAATGGCGTCCATGCGTATGTACGCGTGGGCGCCATTTTTAATGCGTCAGTATCCAGTGGATGCCGCGTGCCATGCGCAGGTCAGTTTGGGCAAAGTGATTGCCGGGGTTGAGCTCCAGCGTTGTTGGAATGCCGCGCTCGACGAGCAACGCTTCCATCGCGCGTGTGTCGCCGAGTACATGCCGCATCATGCGGTTGGGCGTCTTGGTTTCCTTTTTACCGAGTGACAGATAGACGGCGTCGGGCGTAGTTGTCATCGTGCGCTCGCGCGCGTAGTCGATAAAGCCGGGGAACCACAGCGACCCCGATGCACTCGCCGCGCGCTCAAAGACATCTGTTTGCCAAAGTGCCCACAGTGCAAAAAGACCCGCCAAGGAGTAGCCGGCAACGCCGCGCCAGGCGGGCGGTTGCGGGAGCGATGATTCGGCCTCTGGGATTATGTGCTTCAACAACTCGTCAAGAAAACCAGCAGCCTGTCCGCCAAAGGGCTCGGCATCTCGTATAGTTCCGTCGCATTCCCAGGGGCTCAGCTCGTGATTCCAATCGAGCCCTCCAATGGCGACAAGGGTGAACGGCGGGCAGTCGAGCTCTCGGCAGCGCTCGTAGACTTCATTACCGTCGCCCATAACCACGGGAAGATAGATGACTGGTGCGCTTTCGGCATGCTGTGCATGAACGGTTATCTGCTTTTGATGCGCTTCCATGACGGGCTTCTCTCGGCGTTGTGATATCGACGGCCCCCATTGTCGCACGCCGGCTCATGCAGGTTGGGCTAGACCAAAGACAATCTCGTGCATACCCTGCGGACGCATATGGAAAACGCCACCGCCGGAGGGGAGCTCGGCGGTGGCGTTGTTAAACGGTGCTGGGACTCGGGGCCTTCGCGGGAGCTGCCATGTGCGCAGAGGCGTCTAAGAGCGCTTGCGGCTCGCCATGGTGCCTGCGGCGATAGCGGCTGTTCCCGCAAGGACGGTTGCCACGATGGCCGCACCCGAGGTGTCGCCGGTTGCCGCGAGCACGCCGGTAGTCTTGGCTTTCGTGATTGAAGCCGCAACGGCCTTGGTCGGCTTTGAGCCCTCAGGCTTGGGGTTCTGCTTGGACTCCGCGGGCTTGCTTTCTGCGGGCTTGGTCTCGTCGGGCTTGGGGTCTTCCGGCTTGGCTACCTCGGGAGGTGCGATGGTCGTACTTTTGGCGACTGCTTTGATATAGAGGGAGTCGACCGTGGCGTCGCCCGTGCCGATGGCTTGGCCTGCCTCGTAGATGCCGTCACGGAGCTTGCGATAGTCAATGACCTTGCCGCCTTCGGGCGTCTGGATGGCGGCGTTCTCAATCTTGATGGTGCCGATTGTCTTGCCGTCAGCGCTCATGGCACGGGCAAAGATTGCCGCTGTATCTCCTTCGGCCGTTACCTTGCTGCGGATGATCGAGATGACTGCGGGTGTGACGCCCTCGCTGGTCTGGGCGATGATGCCGATGTTCTCGCCTTGGGGCTCGGGGCTCGTCTCACCATCTTGGTTTTCGCTGTAGGGGATGGGGCCGTCGCCGTTCTCGACATAGCGGGCTATGGCCTTGACAACGGAGTCGCTGATGTAGATGTGGACACCCTCCTCGTTGGGTCGATCGTTTCTGGTGGAGAATGCAGCCGAAACCTCGCCTTCCGCAAACGCGTCCACGGTGGAGCCGTTCTTGACGACGATATCGTCTTGGTAGGTGAAGAGGGCAATGGCGTCACCGTATCTGCCTTTACTTGCGCGGACTGTCACGTTTGCATGATCGAGTGTGATGCCCTTGTGGGCATAGACGCCATATTCAACACCGTTTGCGTTGAGGGAGGCGTTTGTGGCTGCGAGGCTGCCCTTGGCCTCGACGGCGGCGTCTTTCTCGGAGCTCGCCTTGACCTGGCTGCCGTCCGAGATATTGATGTTGCCGCCGCTCCAAATGGCCTCACCATCGGCTGAGCTTGCCTCGACTGTGCCGCCACCCTTGATGGTGAGGTTCTTGTCGGTTCCGATACCCTTGTCCTTGGTAGCCCTGGCGGTGACGGCCCCGCTGTCGTCAATCGTGATATTGCCGTTTGCCCTGATGCCATCCGATACGCCCGTGGCGTTGACGTTGCCCGAACCTTTGATAGCGAGATCACCTCCGGCATTGATGGCATCAAACCCAGTGCTCGTGGCGTTGACGGATCCGGCTCCGTCGATGTTGATATTACCCGTGGAGAGGATAGCGTCCTCAGTAGATGTCACGCTGAGCGTGCTGCCCGCGTCGCCTTGGATATTGAGCTCGGCGTTCTCATTCTTGCCATGATAAGCCTTGATACCTTCGATCCAGTCGGCAGTGACGATGTTGTTTCCCGAGTAATTCACGTTGAGCTTGCCTGCGGCCTGGATCTCGCCGCCGTTATAGTTGTTGAGCTTCAAGTCGTCGGCGCCGTCCCACGACCAGGTGCCGGTCTCGTCGCCCGCCGCAGTGCCGGCGTTGTATTTGGTTTCGCCGACCTTGACCCATTCCGCCGCGAGCGAGACGCTCGGCATGAGCAGCGAGCTCACCGTGAGCGCGCACACGGCGCCTACGACGATGCGGCGCGTCACGCGGCGCCAGCTGCCGTGCGCGAGTCCTATGCGACGGCGAACGTCGGGTTCGGCAACATGGGTTCCGGCGGTAGTGTCATTGCGTTTGGGGGTCGTGAACAAGGCTGCCATGGTTGCTCCCGTTCTCATAGGGCCTATACGGCTAGGTTCAGCGTATCTGCTGGATGTTGCCGGCGGTAGTGCCGTTTGGAGGGCAAAATGGCCAAAATGGGGGAGAAATAGGCCGCACGCCGGCGCAGGGACCAACGCTAAAAGAAAAGCGCGGGGCCGCATGGCGACTCCGCGCTTTATTGTTCAGCTTTTGCAGCCTTGCCCTTACGCTACGAAGAAGTAGACGGGGAAGGCAAGGGCTGCGATCCACCCGTCCTGTGCGAAAAAGTGTTTACGAGCGTTTGCGACTCGCCAGGGCGCCTGCGGCGATGGCGGCTGTTCCCGCAAGGGCGGCTGCCACGATGGCTGCGTTCGAGGTGTCGCCGGTTGCCGCGAGCTTGCCGACGGTCTTGGCTCCCTTGGCTGCAACTGCAACGGTCTTGGTTGTCTTCGTGCCCTCGGACTTGGAACCCTCGGGCTTGGTCTTGCCGTGCTTTTCCTCGGGCTTGGTCTCCTCGGGAGGCACGATGACCGTGCTCTTGGCGACAGCGGCGTCATAGGGGGAGTCAATCGTGGCATCGCCCGTGCCGATGGTCTGCCCCGCCTCGTAGACGATGCCGTCGCTGAGCTCTTCCTTGTTGCGATAGTCAATGACTTTGCCGCCTGCAGGCGTCTGGATGGTGGCGTCCTTGATTTCGATGGTGCCGATCGCCTTGCCGTCCGCGCTCATGGCAAGGGCGAAGATAGCCGCCGTGTCTCCCTCGGCCGTGACCTTGCTGCGGACGATCGAGATGGTCGCGGGCGTGATGCCCTTCTCGGTCTGCGCGAAGATGCCGATGTTCAGGCCCTCGGACTCAGGGATGATTTCGTCGTTTTGGTCTCCACTGTAGTGGTCGGGGCCGTCGCCGCCGGTCTCGGCATAGCGGGCTATGGCCTTGACAACGGAGTCGCTGATGTAGATATGGCCACCCGCTTCGTCGGAGTAGAAATTACTGGTGGAGATTGCAACCGAGAACCTGCCTTCTGCGAGCGCATCCACAGTCGAGCCGTTCTTGATGACGATGTCGTCCTCATCGGTGAAGAGTGCGCTGGCTTCCCCGCCATCTGAGCTTGCGCGGACCGTCACGGTCGCGCCATCGAGCGTGATGCCCTTGTAGACATAGATGCCATACCCAACGCCACTTGCGTTGAGGGAAGCGTTCGTGACCGTGAGGCTGTTTTTACCGTCGATGGCGGCGTCTTCCTCGGAGCTTGCCTTGACCTGGCTGCCACCCGAGATCTCGATGTTGCCGTCGGCCCAAATCGCATTGTCTTTGATAGAGCTTGCCTCTACCTTGCCGCCGCCCTTTATGATGAGGTTCTCGTTAGCATCGATACCCTGATCCTCGGTGGCCTTGGCGGTGACGGTTCCGCTGTTGTCGATCGTGATGTTGCCGTCGGCCCTGATGCCATCCGAATCGCCCGTGGCGTTAACGTTTCCCGAGCCCTTGATGGTGACATCGCCCCCGGCATCGATGGCATCGTGCTCGGTGCTCGTGGCGTTGACAGTGCCAGCGCCGTCGATGTTGATGTTGCCGACGGAAGTGATGGCGTCACGAGAAGATGTCACGTTGAGCGTGCTGGACGCGTCGCCCTGAATATTAAGCTCGGCGTTCTCGTTCGCGCCATCCTTAACCTTGATGCCGCGGCCGTTGTCGTTAGTGACGGTGTTGTTGCCCTCGTAGCTCACGTTGAGCTTGCCCGCTGCCTCGATCGCGCCGCCGTTATAGCCGTTGAGCTTCATGTCGTCGGCGCCGTCCCAGCTCCAGGTGCCGGCGGCGTCGCCCGCCGCGGTGCCGGCGTTGTATTGGG
>URTZ01000135.1 GCA_900550825.1 uncultured Collinsella sp.
CCCACCCCGCCCCTCCACTCCACTCACCATATATTGCAAAACACCCCCAAGCATATGTTCGAAAACACAATATGTTGTGTTTACAGCAACGACGGGATGCCACCTGTGGCACCCCGCCTTTCAACCTCAACCTTCAAGTTGACCTTGAGGCGATTTTTGCGTCCCCTTACATGCCGTTCACATCGCCCCCAAACTCCCCCACCCACGGTACACACGGCCCACCACCGCGTCGGTGTCTGGCGAAAAATGGGACGGGCCCCAGATTGCCCATGCGCGCAAAAGTGCGTCTCGGCAATCTGGGGCCCGTCCCCTTTAACATTTATAAATATGCAGGTCAGCGAGGTGCTAGCGATGTGCCAACGGATGCGCCGCCAGATAGACCTCGGTCAGTTGCGTTCGGTCGACATGCGTGTAGACCTGCGTGGTCGAAATATCGGCATGGCCCAAAATCTCCTGCAGCACACGCAGGTCGGCACCGCCCGCGAGCATGTGGGTGGCAAAGGAGTGGCGCAAGGTATGGGGATGGAGCCCCACCAGCCCCACCTGACGCCCATACCGCTCGCATATCGCATGCACGGCCTGGCGCGACAGGCGACGTCCGTTCTTATTTAAAAAAACCGCCGAGGTCTCGGTTCCGCGGGCATGGGCCGCCAAGCGAGAACGTCCCTCAGTTACATAGAGCGTCAGAGCTCGCGCCGCGCTTCCCACCAGTGGGGACAGGCGTTCCTTTGAGCCCTTACCGCGAACGAGTACAAAACCATCGTCAATATGGATATCGCCCACATCGAGCCCAACCAGCTCACTCACACGCAAACCGCATCCGTAGAGCACTTCCAAGATGGCATGGTCGCGCAGTCCCATCTCGCCCTCGGGGAAGTCTTGATCGAGCAGCGCCGAGACATCCTCCACCGATAGATACTCCGGCAAACGCTCAGCCTTTTTAGGCAGGCGCAACGCCGCCGTTGGATTTTGGGCCACAGCCCCATCGCGCACCAAAAAGGCATGCAGGCCCTTCACGGCCGCAAGCGCACGCTCCACCGAGGCATCGGAATAGCCCCCATCGCGACGGTCGGCGACAAAGCCCTCCACGACCTGACGGGTCACCTCTTCAAAAGACACAATACCCGCCCGCTCCAGATAGGCGCAGTACGTCGTCAGGTCACGACGATAGGCCGCAATCGTGTTGCGCGCCAAACCCCGCTCGACCGCGAGGTAATCGAGATACTCCCCCGCCGCCACGGCGAGCGACGAGGGAGTAGCTTCGGTATGTTCTTTGTTCGCCGGCACCCTTAGTCCGTAGCGAGGTTCATGGGCGTCACCTGCAGGCGATCGACACCCTCGTGCTGACCGATCGAGGCACGCACGAACTCTCGGAACAGCGGCTGCGGGTTGGTCGGGCGGCTCTTGAACTCGGGGTGAGCCTGGGTTGCCACATACCACGGATGCACGTCGCGCGGCAGCTCGACCATCTCGACCAGGCGCTCGTCGGGCGACAGACCCGAGATAACCAAGCCGGCGTCCTCGAGCTGGTCACGGAAAGCGTTGTTGAACTCAAAGCGGTGACGGTGACGCTCATAGACGAGCTCCTCGCCATATGCCTCGCGAGCAAGGGTATCGGCGGCGAGCTTGCACGGATAGGCGCCCAGGCGCATGGTGCCGCCCTTCTCGGTCACGTCCTCCTGCGAGCTCATCAGATCGATGACGCTATACGGACCGTCCGGATCGAACTCGGAGGAGCTGGCACCGGCAAGGCCGACGACGTTGCGGGCGAACTCGCACACGGCGACCTGCATACCCAGGCAAATGCCCAGATACGGAATCTTGTGCTCACGGGCAAACTCGGCCGCGAGGATCTTGCCCTCCAGGGCGCGCTTGCCAAAGCCGCCGGGGACCAGGATGCCCGAGGCGTCGCCCAGAACCTCGGAGACATTCTGCTCGTCGAGGCTCTCGCCGTCGACCAGCTGGACGTCCACATGGCGATCGTAGAAGACGCCCGCATGGTGCAGGGCCTCGATAACCGACAGGTACGCATCGGGCAGCTGCGTGTACTTACCCACGACGGCGATCTTCACCTTGTCGGCGTGATGGTTGGCGTGATTCTGTTTGCGCAGGAACTCGTTCCACTCGCTCATGTCGCGCTCACGCGGATCCAGACCCAGGCGCTCGCAAATGCGCAGGTCAAAGTCCTGCTCGGCAAGCAGCTGCGGAACATCGTAAATGCTCGCGCAGTCCTCGTTGGTAAAGACGCAATCGGTGTCGACGTCGCAGAAGCTTGCGATCTTTCCGCGGATAGCGTCATCGATATGGTGGTCGGAGCGCAGCACGATGATATCGGGCTGGATGCCAAAGCTGCGGAGCTCCTTGACGGAATGCTGCGTGGGCTTGGTCTTGACCTCGTGGGCGGCGGCGATATAGGGAACGAGCGACACGTGGATGTAGCAGACGTTCTCGGGGCCGGCCTCCTTGCGGTACTGACGAATGGCCTCGACAAACGGTTGGGACTCGATGTCGCCGATCGTGCCGCCCAGCTCGGTAATGACGACGTCGGAGCCGGTCTGCTCCTCGATGCGGCGGAACTTGTCCTTAATGGCATTGGTGACGTGGGGAATCACCTGCACGGTACCGCCCAAAAAGTCGCCGCGACGCTCGCGGGCGATTAGGCTTTTGTAGATGGCACCGGTCGTAAAGTTGGAATCGCGGGTCAGGTTCTCATCAATAAAGCGCTCGTAATGACCCAGGTCCAGGTCGGACTCGTAGCCGTCCTCGGTAACGAAGACCTCACCATGCTGGAACGGGCTCATGGTACCGGGGTCGACGTTCAGATACGGGTCGGCCTTCTGCATCGTTACTTTGTAGCCACGCGACTTGAGCAGACGGCCCAGCGAGGCCGCGGTGATACCCTTGCCCAGGGACGAAACCACGCCACCGGTTACGAACACATGCTTGGTCATATTGAGTTACCTGCGCTTCCCGTAGAAGTTGTTTATCCACATCTTACGGGTCTTCATTGTAATACTCGCACCGCGAAGCGTTCGCAATTTTTCTCGCGTGCGATTGCATTTCTCATTCTTGAAACAAAACGCCGCCCGGTTTCCCAGGCGGCGTCGCTATGGCAAGGGTTACATGCTGCTATCGATCAGCAGCCTCGTCCTCAAGCATTTCTTGAACGAGCATGCCGGTACGGACGCCCTCAAGATACCACTCGCCACGTTCGGTGAGGCAAATGCCATTTGCAAGCTGACCGCCGTCTTCGCTATAACGCGAGACGACATCAATCATGCCTTCGGAATCCAAGCGATCGATTGCGGCGCGGGCACGATACGGCGAAACCCCCACGCGCTCGGCAAGCGTTTTGCGCGAGAAACCATACGGCCCGCCATTGTCTTTGGTTTGCTGGTCGATCTCCATCAACACCAGCACCTCGACACGCTTCATATCGTTGACACTCGCACGACCCTTGCCCGCCATAGCAGCCTCCTCAAACCGAGCACGAGCATCTAACGCGCCGTGCGCGACCGACACACCTCACGATGGCAGGTAATATCCATCATGCGGCATCCCGCTAAGGATGAAACAGTTACGGTTATTGTATACCGCTCAAATTGTCTCTAGGCAGGTAAACAGCTATTTTTCGTCGAAATAGGCGCTTTATTGATCAAAAAGCCGTACCGGGCGCTAACCCGATACGGCCAAAATGCAATGCAATTACCGCGGTGCTTCAAACTTAGCGATGGAAGAAACCGCGGCGCTCAAACTTGGGCTCGCAGCACACGTTGATACCAAGTTTGCGCAGTACCGTCTCGTCCGTCGGCGAGATAATCACGCTAAAGAAGGCATCGCAACCGCGCAGCTGCTCCAGGCCCGAAAGGACGCGAGCGGCCGTCTCACTCGTGGCCGAGGTGATCGACAGCGCCATAAGTGTCTCGTCGGTGTGGAGGCGCGGGTTTTTGCTGCCCAGGAAATGCGTCTTGAGCTTGCTGATGGGCTCGATCGCCTCATCGCTAATGACCTCGAGCTCAAGGTCGACGCCCGAGACATGCTTGAGGGCGTTCATAATGAGCGAACTTGCGGCACCCAGGCGCGTGGAGGTCTTACCGGTCACCACGGAGCCATCGGGCATGACCATGGCACCCACGGGACCACCCGTCAGCTGCTCCCTGGTGAGGGCCGCCGAGCGCGCCGGTGAGTAGTTCTTATCGATGCCGGCTTTCTTCATAATAATCTTGAGACGGTCGACTTGCTCATCGCCCACGCCGGTACGGCGCACATTTTCGACCGCGGTAAAGTAGCGGCGGACGATCTCCATCTTGGAAGCGTCGCGGCAGGCATCGTCATCGGTGATGGCAAAGCCGACCATATTGACGCCCATGTCCGTAGGGCTCTGGTAGGGGCTCTTGCCCAGAATCTTTTCCATCAGGGCACGGACCACCGGGAAGGCCTCGACGTCGCGGTTGTAGTTGACCGTGGTCTTGTTGTAGGCCTCAAGGTGGAACGAATCGATGATATTGGCGTCGTCGAGGTCAGCCGTGGCGGCCTCGTAGGCAATATTGACCGGATGCGTCAGAGGAAGATTCCAGACCGGGAAGGTCTCGAACTTGGCATAGCCGGCGGCGGTACCGTGCTTATGCTCGTGATACAGCTGCGAGAGGCAAGTGGCGAGCTTGCCCGAGCCGGGGCCGGGTGCCGTCACGACAACGAGCGGACGCGTGGTCTCGACAAACTCGTTCTTGCCGTAGCCATCGTCGGACACGATCAGATCGACATCGTGCGGGTAGCCCTCGATGGGATAGTGCAGCTTGGCGGGAATGCCGAGCGCGTTCAGGCGGTTGCGGAACACATCGGCAGCAGGCTGGCCGGCGTACTGGGTGATGACCACAGCCGCGACGGCAAAGCCGTTGCCGCGGAACAAGTCAACCAGGCGCAGCACATCCTCGTCATAGGTAATGCCAAGGTCACCGCGAGCCTTGTTTTTCTCGATGTGGTTCGCGTTGATCGCGATGATAACCTCGACATCGTCGGCGATGCTCTTGAGCATGCGGAACTTGCTGTCCGGTTCAAAACCCGGCAGCACGCGGCTCGCATGATAGTCATCGAACAGCTTGCCGCCAAACTCCAAATAGAGCTTGCCGCCAAACTGTGAGATGCGCTCCTTAATGTGAGCGGCCTGCAGCTCGATATACTTCGCGTTGTCGAAACCCTGGCGCATGTATGGCTCCCGTCCCGTTTCCATTTAATGTTCTAGGCGATTATAACGGAGCAGACCCTCCCCAACGCCCAAGCAATCAACTGGCACCAACCAAACACGCCATCGATAAGTTGCGGTGAAATAGTTCCCGTTTAACCCCTCAAGACGGCCAAACAGGAACTATTCCACCGCAACTTCCCCTTTTTGGTTCAAACAAACCTGGCCTTTGTATCAATAATGGAAACGTCGCAGGTGGAGCATAAGCCAGCGAAAGCCCGCCAGAGCGAGCAAGGTGACGTGAAAGAGGAGGGCATAGGCCTTTTGGCCATGCCCGACGATTGAACGTCAGATTGCCGCTCTGGCGGGCTTGCAGCGTCGAGTGG
>URTZ01000136.1 GCA_900550825.1 uncultured Collinsella sp.
GTAGCGGGTGGTTTAAAGCTGGCCGCTGCGCGCCCAGCAGACTAAAGTCTTGAAATTCATAAGGGAAGGGCCGAGATATACCCGGCCCTTCCCTTGCTTTGAACATAGATGGACTAATGGCGATAGACCATCGCTCCATATGGAGCTTTATCCTCCCAGGAAAACGATGAGGCGTCGCGAATGGGGAAGACGCCGATTATAGGTGCCTTCGTCCATTCGTCGGTATTCAGAATCGCGCCGTCCTTGTCATAGATTGGCTCAACCTGAGAAGTCTGGACATCACGAATTCCCGGCCATATATCAGCTATCGCATCAAGCACCTCATCCGTAGGGCAGACTTCCTTTGAGGAAAGATAAACATAGTGCGGAATTGCATCGCTTGCATTCCGCACTTCAAGAACGAAAGCATAGTCGCATGACGCAGCATTCGACTCATTGACCACCGGCCAATCGTCGGGGACAACGAGATACGAGCCACCTCGCAGGTCCACGCGTTTCATTGACGGCCCCTTATCAACAAGGCTGTCTTGCGGAACAAATCGCAGCATATGGTTACGAAGAGCCTTGTAATAAGAGAGCTTGTCGTTTAAATCGTCGGCAGCGAGCGACAGGGACTCAGCATCGCCATATCCACTAAGCTCATCCTGAATAGACTTGACCCGTTGCGCACAAAAAGCGCTCAGCTCTGCAGCCGCACCCTTGTTGACGCGGAGACATAGACTCGCGAGAAGGTCGACCACTTCCCCCGGAGTCTTAAACTCTTGCGGATGTTGTTCCTTGAACATGCTGATGTTGTCATCGGTCTGTTCAAGGACGGTCGTCCCAAACTTTCGTTTTTTCGGTTTCCTGGAGCGTTCCATTTCATCCCCCAATCGATTTTCATTGTAAGTATAACCCTGTTTTTCGAGGTAAAAGTGCTTATCCGAAACTTTTCGGAACTTTTTCTGAATCTTCAGCGCCTCGATTGCCAGAAGCAGTATCATCGAATTGCACAGATAAGCGAATGCCGGAATGGGGGTGCCCAAAGAAGGCCATAGAAACAAAAAGCCGCCCACCCCTCCCCTCTAGTCGCCAAACTGAGGTGGGGAGGAGTGAGCAGACCAAAGGAGATTCTACCATGGTAGATTCCGTTGTTCCCAAAGCGGGTATCGTACCCGCTCCTCCTCGCGTCGTTCTGGGACGCGAGCGTCTGCTCGGCGTCACCGAGATTCGTGAGCTGACCGGGCTTGGGGAGGTTGCCGCCGCATCGCTCATGAAAGAGAGCGGTCGCTGCCTCAAGCTTCATAGCCGCCTCTTCGTCATCGAGTCCAGCTTTTTTGAGTACCTTCACGAGTTGGAGGTGTCGGATCCGTGCAGCCTGTAGCCAATAGCTCATTCAACGTCGAAGCCGATCAGCTCAAGACCTATATCGAGGAAATGAACGGGCGTAAGCCCATGGCTCATATACGCAGCCTCCCCTCTCTCGACAAGCTCATCGGAGGCGTCGTACCCGGAATCCTGACCATAGTCGGAGCGGCACCCGCTGCCGGCAAAACGACGCTCCTCAAGGTTATCTCCGACGACCTTGCCTCCCAAGGCGTGCCCACCGTCTTCTACTCCGCGGAACTCCCCGCGTATCGCATTGCTCAGAAGGGCATCACGCGCCTCGGCAACGGAGACTTCAGCCTTTCCGAAGCGACCGGGGCTATCCCCGAGAAGAGGGAGGCATTTGAGCACGCCTGCGCCATCTACGCCGAGACCGTAGCACCTAACTCGTGCATCATGGACAGCCAAACGTCCATGGAAGATCTCGGGCGTTGCATCGGTGATTGCATTCACGAACGTGGGCAGCGCCCTGCCGTTTTTGTGGATTACCTTCAACTCATTGCAGCAACCAATTTCAATGTTCGCGCGGAAGAACGCGTTGTCATCACCGCTTGCGTCCAAGCCCTGGGCAACATCGCCCGGACGTATGACGTCCCCGTTTTCCTGATAAGCAGCGTCGCGCGCGATAAGTACAACGATGCGAACACCGAGCTCAACGTCTTCGCTGGCTCGCAGGGTATCGACTACGGCTCCGACAACGCTCTCTTCCTGCAGGTCGACGGCAGGGACAAGAAGGAGCGGAAGTACAACTCAGAGCTAGATGTTCGTCCCCTGCTCGTTCGCGTCCTTAAGGCACGCTATGGCACGCTTGGGAGCGCCAAGCTCACCTTCGACGCGCCCCATGCCACCTTCTATGACCAGGAGGGCTAGGCCATGCGCGGCAACAGCAAGACCGCGCATATCAACGTCCGCATGACCGAGGAGGAGCGTGCCGTCATCATGGCGCGCTCTTCCTCTTTTGACATGGCCCCATCGACGTTCATGCGCGAAGCTGCCCTCCGCATCGGGCAGAAGCCCGTCAAGGTCGCCGACGAGGCGACCTTGCGGCAAATCCTCCACCAGATGAAGAAGCAGGGCGGAAACCTCAACCAGGCCGTCCATGCCGCAAACGCCTATGGGGTGGATGCGCAGACGGCCCGACAGCTCACGGAGGCCGTCCGACTGGTGTCGAGCACGGCCTCGCAGCTTTCAAACCTCATCTCCAAGAATCGAGAACTATCATGAAAACCAAGATGCTCACAGCGCTCCTATCATCCCTTTTCCTAGCGATCCTCGCATGCCCCGTACTCGCCGCCCCCATCGACATGCTCGTCGCCGGGTACGGACTCGACGCATCGGCAATTCCCACAACGTTCGACGCGGAGACCGTCCTCGGCTGGTGGCTCTCGGACGGGTTCGTCACCCATCCCCTCGGGGCCTTGTTCGTCTTCCTCCTTACACTCTGCACCTGCGCCCTCATCGCCTACTCAAGCGCCCTCAAATCACGAGACGAGGACGGCGGCGTGCTCGGCGACGCCCACGTCAAGACAGGTCGCGAGGTCGTGAAGGGGTCCATGACCTGGGACGGCTCGACGAATCCCTCGTCACGTGGGTTCGTCTACGGTTTCACCAAATATCGCGGTAAGCCCTGTTATCTCTACGAGCCGAAGAAGATGATTTTCGTATCAGGGGCCACTGGGTCAGGTAAGTCACGCTTCCTCTACCTCCCCTCAATCGACCTGCTCAGCTACGGCGACGCCTCCAACGGCTCCGAGCCCGCGACCCTCGTCGTCTCCGACGTGAAGAACGAGCTCATAGAGCTCACGGGCGATGAGCTTGCCCGTCGTGGCTACCGCGTCCTCCTGCTCGACACGCAGCACCCCTATCGCGGCCATAGGTTCAACCCGCTCAAGCAGGTTCTCGACCTCCATGCCGAGGAGCGCGACCAGGAGGCTGAGCAGGCAGCGGACGCCATCGCGGAGCTCGTGGTCCAGGACGACGAGAGGGGCAAGGGTTCGCACTGGACGGCATCGGCCAGGGGCCTGCTCTCGGCCCTGGTCCTGCTGGTCTCAATGTCCGACGAGTGCCCGGAGGGATCAAAGCACCTCGCGACCGTCTGCGAAGTCCTGGACCGCGGTACCGAGGCAGAGGGCGACGACCCATCCGAGCCCCTGAAGGCCGTCTTCCGCTCCCTGCCGAGCGGCCACCCCGCCAAGGGAAGGGCGTCGCAGTTCATCTCCTCGGGCGGCAACGAGCTCAGGAGCATCCTCTCGACGCTCAAGGTGGCACTCCGCCCGTTCTCGTCCGCCCCGGTCGCCTGGATGACCTCCGGCTCCGACATCGACCCGCGCACGGTACTCACGGAGAAGAGCGCCGTCTTCCTCCACGTGCTCGACGAGGGCTCACCCTACAACTGCATCGCGGCGATATTTCTCTCGCAGCTCTGGGCTTCGGTCCAGGCGGTCGCGGACGTGAACGGCGGCAGGCTCCCCCGCCCCGTGCAGATACTCGGCGACGAGTGGGGCAACCTGCCCCGCGTCGAGTGCCTGCCCGCCCTCCTCAGTCTCGGGCGCGGGTGCGGGACGTTCTGGGTCGGAGCGACGCAGGACGTATCCCAGCTCAATAAGTATGGCGAGAGAGACGGCCGCAGGAAGATCCTCGCGAACTGCGGTGTGAAGGTCGCCATGAAGCTCGCAGAGGAGGAGGATCGCCGGTACTTCACCGAGCTCATCGGCAAGACCACGCGCCACACGCAGGGCACGAGCAACGGCAGGGCCGCGTCAGGCACGTCCTCCTCGACGTCCTACAGCGAGAGCGCCGACGACGTGATACACCCCTGGGAGTGGCGCGACATGGCCCCGGACCGGGACGGGATCATCGTCGTGAAGCACGCGGACAACGGTATGCCCGCATGTCGAGCCGGCGTCTTCCGCTCCCCCGTCACCGACTGCACCAACACGCCCACAAGGGAGCACTTCGACCTCGGGACCCCCGAGCACGAGGCGGAGAACCGTCGCGCCTACCAGCGCCGCCTCGACGAGTCAGCTGCTGGGAAGATGCGCGAGGAGGCCTCGACCTGGTGCCCAAAGTGGCCCGAGCCGGAGAAGAAGAACGGGAGCAAGCCGGGCGGCAAATTCAGCGGGCTCTCGCTCGACTAGGGAGGCGACCATGACGGCGATAAAGCAGACGAGCGTCTGCAGCGAGAAGCACCTCGCGAGACTCAGGGATTACCTCTCCTGGGACCGCGACAAGGCGCTCGCCCACGGCACGCAGAACATCATCGACGATGACCGCTGGTTTCAGGAGATGGCGGACACGAGGGCGGCCATGGGTCACGACAGGCCCGGCAAGGCCGGTGCCAAGTGTACCTACATGCAGCACCAGATACTCGGGTTCCTCCCAGACGAGTGCGACCTCAACGGCGGGAAGATGACGCCGGAGCTGTGCATGCGCTATGCGAGGGAGTACGTGGCCGAGCGCTACCCCAACCAGGAAGTCGTGATGGTGCTGCACCGCGAGCGCTGCCGCGCGGACGCCACCGACCGCTACGCCGTGCACCTCGGCATCAACCGCAGTGATCTGGAAACCGGCCGAAGGCTCGACGAGGGCCCCGCCCGAAAGGCGGCGGCATCACGCGTGAAGACCGTCCGTACCCTGGACGAAAGGTACGGCCTCAGGCAGCTTGAGCGCGGCAAGGCCAACTCGCGCGTCCACGCGAGGCAACCCGGCACGGAAGAGCGCGACATGGCCCGAAAGGGGCAGGCCGCGCGCTCGGAGAACGCCCGCATCCGCGTCGCGGTCGCTCGCCGGATCGAGGAGGTCGGGCGCATGCGCGACTGCCCCGACCGGATGGGCGAGCTTGAGCGGCGGCTCAGGCGGGACGGCATCGAGCTCGCCAGGTCGAAGGGCGGGAGCCTCCAGTACCGCTTCCCCTCGAAGTCTCTCGGGGGCATGAGGAAGGTCAACGGCGGAAGGCTCGGCTTTGCCGTCGACCGCTCGACTGGCATCGCCGTCCGCTTCACGCTGCGCGGGATAGCGACGGCGATGCGGGCGTTCTGGGAACTTGAGCGCAGGGCGCTGGAGAACCAGAACGGCCGAGACGACTGAGCATTTGGGCCGGGACGCAACAGGCGTTCCGGCCCCTTCTTTTGCCCTTCGGTGAGAGCGACCTCGGAGCGGTTCGCCGTC
>URTZ01000137.1 GCA_900550825.1 uncultured Collinsella sp.
GCCGCGAGCGAGACGCTCGGCATGAGCAGCGAGCTCACCGTAAGCGCGCATACGGCGCCTACAACGATGCGACGTGTCACGCGGCGCCAGCTGCCGTGTGCGAGCAGCGTGCGACGGCGCACGTCGGGCTCGACAAAATGGGCTCCAGAGGTTTTGTCATTGCGCTTGGGGGTCGTGAACAAGGCGGCCATGGTTACTCCCATCCTCATAGGGCCTATGCGATTACGCCCAGCATATCTGCAGGATGTAGCCGGCGGTAGTGCCGTTTGGAGGGCAAAATGTCCAAAACTTGGGAAGCAATACATCGCGCGCCCGTGCGTTGCCTGGCTTTAAAAGAAAAGCGCGGAGCCGCTCGATGCGACTCCGCGCTTTGGTGTTCTGCTTTGGCAGCTTTGCCGTTACGCTACGAAGAAGTAGACGAGGAAGGCAAGGGCTGCGATCCACATGAGCGGCTTGATCTTGGAGGCCTCGCCCTTAAAGAGCGCGACGATCACGTAGGCGATAAAGCCCAGGCCAATGCCGGCAGAGATGGAGTAGGTGAAGGGCACGCCGGCGACAATCATGAACGCCGGGAAACCCTGTGACACGTCGGACCAGTCGATCTCGGAGGCCTCGCTCATCATGAGGTAGCCGACGTAGACCAGAGCACCGCAGGTGGCGGCGCTGGAAACGATGGTGACGACGGGGGAGAAGAACGCGGCGAGAATGAACAGCACGCCGGTGGTGACGGAGGTGAGGCCCGTGCGGCCACCGTCGGCGGCGCCGGAAGTGGACTCGACGAAGGTGGTGATGGAGGAGACGCCCATGAAACCGCCCACAGCGGCGGCGGCGGAGTCGACGATCAGGATCTCCTTGATATTCTCGACGTTGCCGTCGTCGGTGAGGAACTCGCCCTGCTTGGCCACGGCCATCGCGGTGCCCATGGTGTCGAAGAAGTCACTCATGAGCAGCGAGAACGAGATGACGAGGAGCGCGGGGTCGGTAAGGACCTTGACGATGGCGGGCACGCCGCCGGCGTCGGCGATGGGGCCACCGATGCTCGAGAAGTCGAGCGGGGCGATGATACCGGTCGGAGCCTGGGTCACACCTAGGGGGATACCGGCGATAACGGCGACGATGATGCCGATGAGCAGCGAGCCCGGCACGTTGCGGGAAGCCAGGGCAACCGTCACGACGATGGAGATGATGCCGACGATAAAGGTGGGGGAGGTGATGTCGCCCAGACCGACGAGTGTACCGGCGCCAGCGGTGATAATGCCGGCATCGCACAGGCCAATCATGGCGATGAACAGGCCCAGACCCACCGAGATGGCGTGACGCAGGACAACCGGGATGGCGTCCATGATGGCCTCGCGCAGGCCACAAAGCACGAGCAGCAAGATGACGACGCCCTCAAGGAAGATGACGCTCATGGCCACGTGCCAGTCACCGCCGCAGACGGTGGTGGTGATTCCGGCGATCATCGCGTTGACGCCTAAGCCCGATGCGCAGGCGAGCGGGCGGTTGGCGAAGATGCCCATGCAGATGGTCATGATGCCGGCGCCCAGGCAGGTGGCGCAGGCGAGCGCTCCCGCATCGATGCCAGCGCCCGAGAGCACCGCGGGGTTGACGGCGATGATGTAGGCCATCGCCAGGAATGTTGTCAGTCCAGCGCGGAGTTCGGTCCCGATTGTGGACTTGCGCTCGCTGACGTGAAATAGTTCGTCCATGCATACCCTTTCCTTGTTCGGCCCCGAGTTTAGGCCGATTGACACGAACTCACCCACTATAGCCCCTTTACGACGCTGTTGTTCCTCGCATGTTGATGTTCGGCGCTTTGTAGCAGACGGACGGTATTTTTCGCATGAAAAAGTGTGGGTACCGTATACTTAAGCGGTTACAACGACCCCTATGGAGGAACGTATGATTAAAGAGCTTTGCCACGACGAGGCTATCCTGTCCCAGCGTTGCGAGGTTGCGACTGTCGAGGACGAGTCGGTTGCTCAGGACCTGATCGATACCATCAAGTCGCTCGACGATGCCGGCTGCTTGGCCGCTAACCAGATTGGCGTTACCAAGAAGGTTTGCGTCTACCTGGACGATGCCGGCGAGCCCCATGTGCTCTACAACCCCCGTCTGGTGTTTGGCCTGGGCGCCAGCAAGATGGAGGAGAGCTGCCTGACGCACGAGGAGATCACCAAGTCCACGCGCTATATCAAGTGCAAGGTTGCCTTTGACCAGATCGTCGACGGCAAGATGAAGGAGTGCCGCCGCGACTACGCGGGCTTTGAGGCACAAATGATCCAGCATATGATCGACCACTGTCTCGGCAAGTTGGTCTAAGGGGACCAAAGCACCGCACCTTGCCGCTCAATCGTCGCTCGCGTACCTTAAGTACGCGGCGCTCCTCTTTCGTGGCAATCTGCGGCACTTTGACCCCTTAGACGACCTGCGGGGTTAACTTGGTTGAGTTTATCCAGCTTGAATAGTCCGGGCGTGACATTGTTGTCATGTCCGGGCTTTTGTGTTTAGTGCCTTTTTGTTTGGTGACAATAACCTTAGCAGGAACGTAAAGCTAGGAGGCGCTATGTGTACGAGCATTCGATTTACCGATAATTCTGGCCACATGTATCTAGGCCGCAACCTCGACTGGAGCTTTGACTACGGCCAACAGGTTCGCGTGATGCCGCGCGGGTTCCACATTCCGTATTCGTTTATCGACGATGCGTCGGCGGCGCACGCGGTAATCGGCATGTGCATCGATTACGAGAACTACCCTATGTTTTTCGACTGCGGTAACGATGCGGGTCTGGCTGTGGCGGGGCTCAACTTCCCCGGCTATGCCGAGTATGCCGATGGCCCTGTCGACGGCAAGAACAATATCGTGGCCTATGAGTTTCCCCTGTGGGTGGCAGCGACGTTCTCGACGGTCGATGAGGTCGAGGCTGCGCTGCGCGATACGGTGATTGTCGCCAAATCTGCCGGAGAGGGGCTGGGCGTGTCGCTGCTCCATTGGATTATCGGCGACAGCCAGCGTAGCATCGTGGTCGAGATGATGGCTGACGGCCTGCATGTATACGGCGATCCGGTCGACACCCTCGCCAATCAGCCCACCTTCCCGTGGCACATGGAAAACCTCCGCACCTATATCACCGCCACAAGCGATTTTCCGCAGACGGCGACATGGCGTGGCGCCGAGCTTAAGCCCTATGGAGCCGGTGCCGGCATGCGCGGCATTCCGGGCGATTGCTATTCGCCGAGCCGTTTTGTAAAGGCGGCGTACCTCAATGCCAATTACCCACAAAAGGAGAGCGAGACCGAAAACGTCGTTCGCATGTTCCGCTCGCTCGAGGGCGTGGTGATGATCGAGGGAGCGTCCAGGATGGGCGATGGCAAGTTCGAGAAGACTATCTACACCGGATGCTTTAGCGCGCGCACGGGCAATTATTACTACGCGATGTATGGGGATCCGTCGATTCGCTACGTGAGCCTGATGGATGCCGAGGGCGCGAGCTCCGATAGGCTCGTGGTTCCCGAGCCGCGTCGTTCGTAGCCGATAGCTTTACCGCAATGCAAAGCGGCCCTGCATCTCCCGTGAGGTGCAGGGCCGCTGTCGTTGATTTGTGACGTCACTAGAAGTTGACGTCGTTGAGTTGTTCGCTCTCGAGGCCGTCGAGCTGTTGCTGTTCGGGCGTATCGGCGACGCTCTCGAGCAGCTCGGTGGGATCGACGTTCATGTTTCTACCGGCCTCGTTGCCGTTGACCAAGTCGTCCGAGAAGATGTCGACTTCCATTTCCTCGGCTTCCTCGATCTGAACTTCGAGCGGCACCTGGGTGCGCACGAGTTTGACTGCCGGGCGCATGCGGGCAAAGAGGGGCACGTACTCGATGATGATGGCCGAGTTCTCTAGACCGTACCAGCGTGCCGGGCTTCCGCAGGCGCGGCGGACGGCGTACTTGATGGCCATCACGCGGTGGTCGTTGCGGTTGATGTCCGTTTCGGGGGCGAGCATCTTGCGCAGCATGCAAAAACGGAAGTCGCCCACGTTGCCGCGTGTCTCGTAGATGGAGTAGGTGTGATGCTGCGGCGGCAGCTCACCCGATGCCATCAGGTCGCCAACGATCTGGCGCAGGTAGGCATTGATGCGCTGGTTGACCTTAAAGCCCAGGTCCAGGCGCACGCGGAACAGGAAGTCCGTGCCAAAGGTCTCGACGGAATACTCGTGCGTATAGGGCTCATCGGTAACGTACACGTTGATGAACCAGTATGCCTTGGCGCGCTTGGGATGCTTATCCAAGATGGAATAGAGCACATCGCGGTCGAGCGTGAGCGGGTCGGGGCTGTTGGTGAGGAACACCAGGTTGTCGGCAAGCACGGGATAGGTCTCGTCGTTGCGCAGGCGGTCGAGCTGGTCAATGTACTTGGAGACGGGCAGCAGGATGGTCTGCGTGCGCTCGATGGCGGTGCCGCGGCGCCACACGTACATAAGGCCAAACAGCAGCGCGGCCAAGAAGATCATGACATAGCCGCCGTCAAAGAACATGGTGAGGCACGAGGCAAAGAAGCACAGCTCAATGGCGCCAAAGAGCAGTGCGAAGACGCAGGCACCCAGTTTGTGCTTGAGGATGCCGGCGATATAGCTCGTCAAAAGCGTCGTGGTCATGAGCATGGTCACGGTGATGGCGAGGCCGTAGGCGCTCTCCATGCGCTCGGAGTTCTGGAACAGCAGCACGATGAAGATGCAGCCGACCCACATGATGTTGTTGACGAGCGGAATATAGAGCTGACCCTTGGTGTCGCTGGGGTAGTGGATGCGCAGGTGCGGCATAAGGTTGAGGCGCGTGGCCTCGGATACCAGCGAGAACGAGCCGGTGATGAGCGCCTGCGAGGCGATGATGGCCGCTACGGCCGAAAGCACGATGGCAAAGGGGCGCAGGGGCTCGGGAAGCATCATGTAGAACGGGTTGACGATATCCATCGCGAGCATCTGGGGGTTGGAGTTATTGGCGAGCAGCCAAGCGCCCTGACCCAGGTAGTTGAGGATAAGGGCCGCCTTAACAAACGGCCAGGATGCATAGATGTTTGCCTTGCCAACGTGGCCCATGTCCGAGTAGAGGGCCTCGGCGCCGGTCGTCGACAGAAAGACAAAGCCGAGCACCATGATGCCCGAGTGGTTGATGGGCGAGAACAGGAACATGATGCCGCGGATGGGGTTGAGCGCACGCAAGATGGACAGGTTGCCGAGCATGTTGAACAGGCCGGCGCCTGCCAGGAACAGGAACCACAGCGTCATGAGCGGGCCGAACAGCTTGCCGATCGACGAGGTACCGGCGCGCTGCATGGCAAACAGGCCGCAGATAATGATGATGGTGATGATGATTACGTTGGTCTGGCCGTCACCCAAAAGCGCGTGGCCCCACTCGATAGTGCGCAAGCCCTCGATGGCCGTGGTAACCGTGACGGCGGGGGTGAGGATGCCGTCGGCGAGCAGCGCCGCGCCGCCGATCATGGCG
>URTZ01000138.1 GCA_900550825.1 uncultured Collinsella sp.
GGCCCGTGGGTTATACCCTAAGAGCAAACCACCCTTTTTAAGGGTGGTTCTGATTTCGACTTTGTAAACTAGAACCTCCAATCTCTTTACGTTCCCTTTACGATTGCCTCCAGTGCAGCAGGTATCCTTTTAGAGAAGTATGACAGCCGTATAAACGCGGGCTGTAGCGGCGATGCCGCGGTACTTGTGTTATTAGGAGGCTTTAGTATGGCAGCACGTGCGGACAACGTTTCGCGTGTCGACCATGATGGAGTTACGTTGGTGGAAGGCGCGACATCCGATGTTCGCTTTGCCTTCACCGAGCGCGCCGGTGGTGTTTCCGAAGATGCGTACTCCTCACTCAATTTGGGCTCGCATGTTGGCGATGACCCCTTTGCTGTTCAAGAAAATCGTCGTCGCGTGCTCGAGGCTATGGGTGCCGCCGAGTGCGAGCACAACTTGCTCGTTCCCAATCAGGTCCATGGTGACCATATCGTTGCGGTGACCTCGAACGGCGCCGATGACCTTGAGGACGTCCGCGAGCAGATTGCCGAGGGCTGCGATGCCATCGTCTGCACGGCGCATAACGTGCCCGTGCTGCT
This sequence comes from uncultured Collinsella sp., assembly GCA_900550825.1. Lineage (GTDB taxonomy): Bacteria > Actinomycetota > Coriobacteriia > Coriobacteriales > Coriobacteriaceae > Collinsella. Next base: position 582 of record URTZ01000138.1, read on the forward strand.
CTGCTTTGCCGACTGCGTTCCCGTGGTGCTGGTGGCCCCCGGCGGATTTGCCGTGGTGCACTCCGGTTGGAAGGGCACGATTGCACGTATTTCCGCCAAGGCGTGCCAGGCGCTTTGCGATGCTGCCGGTTGCGATGCGAGCGACGTTTCCGCCTATATCGGCCCCCATATCTTGGGTGACGAATATGAGGTATCCCAGGAACTCATGGATCGCTTTGCCGCCGAGTTCTCTTGCATCGATGCGAATACCTCTCGCATGCTTGATCTTTCCGCTGCCATTCGCGAGGCGCTGGTAGATGTCGGTGTCGACGCGGATAATATCGTGGATACCCAGCTTTCGACCGTGCGTCAGAACGACCGCTTTTATTCCTACCGTAACGAGGACGGCACCTGTGGGCGCCATGCTGCGATCGGCGTGATGCTATGAGAAAGATCGTATCGGTTCTGAGCGCCGCTGTGCTTACGCTTACGCTGTGCGCCTGTTCTTCGGGATCTTCTAGCTCTTCCATTACCGTGGCCGGCTCCACGACCTGCCTTCCTATCGCCGAGATTGCGGCCGAGGGCTTTAAGGAGGAGACCGGCATCGACGTGCTCGTTTCCGGTTTGGGTTCTTCCGCTGGGATCGAGGCCGTCAGCGCCGGCACGGCCGATATCGCCAGCTCCTCCCGTGGACTCAATGCCGACGAACAGGATCTGGGCCTGACTCCCATTGTCATTGCCCACGACGGTATTGCGGTCATCGTGAACGACGACAACCCCGTCGATAACCTCTCGACCGAGCAGCTCCGCGATATCTACGCCGGCAAGATTACCAATTGGAAAGAGGTCGGTGGCGAGGACCTGAGGATTCAGGTCATCAACCGAGACGAGGCGTCCGGTACGCGCGAGGCCTTCCGTACCATCGTGATGGATGGCACGCCGTTCGATCGCCGCTCGGCTGTTCTTTCGGGTACGGGCCAGGTGCGCGACGTGGTATCTCGTTCGCGTGGGGCCATCGGCTACATTTCGCTGGGCTTCGTCGATAGCCTCAACGCCAAGACCTCGGTCAAGGCCGTCTCGGTCAATCATGTTGAGGCGTCCGAGAAGACGGTCGCGAGTGGCGGCTATCCCATCTCGCGCGACCTTTACTTCTTTGTGAAGGGTGTGCCTTCGCAGCAGGCGCAGGATTACATCGACTATGTGACGTCCGAAAAGATGGACAAGCAGATTCGCGAGGCGGGCTTTATTCCCGTCACCAACGACGAGAAGGGGAGTGAGTAGCATGGAAGCACAGGAAAACTCCCAGACTGAGCAGAATGTTCAGACGCCCAAGAAGCGCGAGCTGGCGCTCGTATCGCGCAGTACCTATATCAAGGAGAAGGCGCTGCAGTGGATCTTCTTTGCCTGCGCGTTCTTGGCGGTCGTTACCGTCATCCTGATTTTTGTCTTTACCACGTACTCGGCGCTGCCCGTCTTTACTGACATCGGTCTGGCTGACTTCTTTAGCTTTACGTGGGCGCCTTCCGAGGGCCACTACGGCATCTTGTCGCTGCTTGCCGGCTCGGGTCTGGTGACCGTCGGTGCGCTCGCCATGGGCGTGCCGCTGGGCGTGGGTACGGCCGTTTACCTGGTCGAGATTGCCAGCAAGCGCGTGCGCAAGCTCATCAGCCCCGCCGTTGACCTGCTGGCGGGCATACCCTCCATCATCTACGGCTTCTTTGGCATGATCATCATCCGCCCGTTTATCGCACAACTGACCGGCGGCCTTGGTTTTGGTGCGCTGACGGCGTGGTTTGTGCTCGCCATCATGATCGTCCCTACCATCACCACGCTCACCATCGATGCTCTCAATTCCATTCCCATGGGCATTCGCGAGGCATCGTATGCCATGGGCGCCACAAAGTGGCAGACCATCTATAAGGTCGTGCTACCTGCCGCGAAGCTGGGTATCGTTGATGCCATCGTGCTGGGTATGGGCCGTGCCATCGGCGAGACCATGGCCGTGCTCATGGTCGTAGGTAACGCCCCGGTTATTCCCGACAGCATTGCGAGCCCCATCTCGACGCTCACGAGCCAGATTGCGCTCGACATGAGCTATTCCTCGGGTCTGCACCGCTCGGCGCTGTTCGGCATGGGTGTGGTCCTGTTTATCATCTCCGCCACGCTGGTGGGTATCGTCCGTCTGATTTCCAAGAAGAAGAGGGGGTAGGCTATGTCCGATTCCGTTGACACGACGGTCGATACGACCTCGTCGCGCGAGCGCATCAAGCGTGCCCTTTCCCACGGCAAGAAGGGCCGCATCAACAAGGACCTGTCCAACAAGATCATGCTTGGCGTGTTTCGTGCCGCTGCCTACATCACCACGCTGGTGCTGGTCGCTATCATCGCCTACGTGGTCATCAACGGCCTGCCACACATCTCGCTCGACTTTATCTTCGGTTGGCCCCAGGGCGTCAACGCCGAGGGCGGAATTTGGCCCACGATCGTCTCGACCGTCTACGTGACGGCGCTCGCCATGCTTATCTGCACGCCGATCGCTGTGCTGGCAGCCGTCTATCTGGCCGAGTACGCCAAACAGGGCAAGGTCGTCGAGCTCATTCGCTACGCTGCTGACGCTTTGGCCTCGGTGCCCTCCATCGTTATGGGCCTGTTTGGCTACGCCTTGTTTGTCGAGGCTATGGGCCTGGGCCTTTCGATGGTCTCGGCCGCTCTGGCGCTCGCGCTCTTGATGCTTCCCATCGTCATGCGCACCACCGAAGAAGCCATTCGCGCCGTTCCGCGCTATATCCGTTGGGGCGCGTACGGCCTGGGCGCTACCAAGTGGCAGGTCGTCTCCAAGATCGTGCTTCCTTCGGCCTTTGGCCGCATTGCCACGGGCATCGTCCTTGCCATCGGCCGTGCCATCGGCGAGACCGCCGTGGTGCTCTACACCATGGGCCAGGCCATCAATCTACCTATTTCGCCGCTCGATTCCGGTCGTCCCATGACCGTTCACCTGTACCTGCTTGCCAACGACGGCATCAACATGAACGCAGCCTACGGCACCGCGCTCTTGCTGATGGTGATCATTTTGGCCTTCAACCTGTTTGCGCGCTTCCTGTCGCGCAAGCGTCGCTAGTTAAGGAGTCCCATGTCCGTTTATCAGTCCGCTCCCGCGTTGGAGCAAGCGGCCATTACGGCCAAGGATTTCAACTTTTGGTACGGTGACTTTCATGCGCTGACGGGGCTTGACCTCAACATCGCCAAAAACGCCATCACCTCCTTCATTGGCCCTTCGGGCTGCGGCAAGTCGACGTTTTTGCGCTGCATCAACCGCATGAATGACCTGATTGAGGGCACGCGCGTCGAGGGCACCATGACGCTCGACGGCAACGATATCTATGCCGAGGGTGTCGATCCGGTCGATCTCCGTCGTCGCGTGGGCATGATCTTTCAGCAGCCCAACCCGTTTCCCAAATCCATCTACGAGAATGTCGCCTTTGGCCCTCGTCTGCAGGGCGTGACTAGCAAAAGCGACCTCGATGACATCGTGGAAGAATCGCTCAAGCGCGCCAACCTCTGGAAAGAGGTATCCAATCAGCTCAACAAGGATGGTTTGGCGCTCTCGGGCGGTCAGCAGCAGCGTCTGTGCATCGCGCGCGTGCTTGCGGTGCAACCCGATGTCCTCCTGATGGACGAGCCCTGCTCCGCCATCGACCCCACTTCCGTCTCTAAGGTCGAGGATCTGATGGCCGAGCTGGCGCCCGAGATGACGATTATCATCGTCACGCATTCAATGCAGCAGGCAGCTCGTATCAGTGACTACACCGCGTTCTTCTTGCAGGAAGTTGCCGGCGAGCCCGCTACGCTCATCGAGTATGGTCAAACCGACGCGATCTTCACCAGCCCGGTGGACTCGCGGACGGAAGACTATATCACCGGCCGCTTTGGCTGATCGGTGCGACTAGTCCCAAGCCGATCGGATCTGGTCCGGTGCGTATTCACTGTGCGGGCGGCATGACCGCACCCAACTGATTGGAGTGAACCATGCGCAAACTGTTTTCCCGTCAGCTCATCGAGGCCCGTCACGAGATGCTGAGCATCTACGAGGCCGTCGATCTGGCCCTCCACGATGCCGTGAAGGCCTATGTGACCGACGACCGCAAGCTCGCCACCAAGACCAAGAAGCGCACGCTTTCGATTGACGCACGCTGCGCCAACCTGGAGGCCGTCTGCTACAACCTGATTGCCACGCAGTCACCGGTCGCCTCCGACTTCCGCTTGCTGCAGACGATCATCTACGTCGACTTTAACCTGCAGCGCATGACCGATAAGGTTCGCCAGATTTGCCGCGCCACGCGTCATATGATCAAGGCCGACATCTCGCTGCCCAAGGAGCTTGTCGGCACGGTCGAGGCCGAGGCTGAGGCCGTCTACCAGGTGCTGGGCTCTTCGCTTTCTGCGCTCGTCACCAACGACATGTCCATCATCTGCAACTTGGCCGTCGAGGACGAGCCAGTGCACGCCGCCTACGAGAAGTTCTTCCGCACCTTTAACCGCATGGACACGGGCGATTTTATGGACGACGACAGCAACTATGACGACCTGCGCCGCGCCATCATGGTATCGCGCTATCTCGATCGCATCGCCTCGATTTCCATCGATGCCGCCTGCCGTCTGACCTTCCTGTTGACCGGACAGCGTATGACTGCCGGTGATATCGCCTGCACTGATGAGGATGAGCTCGAGAGCATGCGCGTGCCTTCGGGCGAGGGTGTTATCATGAGGCCCGCCGTCGATGCACGCTACGTTGCCAAGGTGCCCGTTAACGAGGTCAGCGAGGGTCTTCGCTACCTGCTCGATCATCTTGAGGATGAGGACGATGGCGAGGACGACGAGGAGTAAGTAACCCCGTTCGTCGAAAGATTGTAAATACCTAAGTGAGCG
>URTZ01000139.1 GCA_900550825.1 uncultured Collinsella sp.
GGAGCGGCGGACAAGGGGCCTTCGCGCTGCGGAATGATTTTGAGGGAACATCCCGACCGTCCCTGCGCCCACCTTGCTGAGGATGTCTACAGGGACCCACGCTTTGAAGGGGCGCCGGGCTGAAATTATGGCCTTTTATTGATAGGAGCTCTTGCTGGTGTGGAGCATATTCTTTAGATGAGCTTTGGTGATTTGTTTGGTTTAGGCTGCACTGGTTTCTTTGTATTCGAAGACTGGCTCTAGGAGATCTTCGATGTTGCAGTGGAGGGCTTTTGCTATGGCTCTTACGCTTGTTACCGAAGCTTCATTAATGTTTCTCTGGCGCTGCTCGTACATTTGGATTGAGCGGAGTGACACACCCGATTCGTATGCTAGGTCTTGTTGGGTTTTCTTAAGCTTCTTTCTTGCTAACGCAAGTTTGGTTTGCCTGGACGCTTTTTTCGCCATATCGCAGACGAGGCGAGCCACGCGTTCCTCCGAGGCTTCGTGCCAGGGGTAGTACAGACTGCGTAGCACATCAAATGGAACGACATGCAGCAAATCTTCGAAAGACTCTCCTAATCGCCACTGCAGATATGCCAATATCCAGCCTGTCCAATATTCCGGTGTCTTTTCGAATCGGTAGGTTCGATTTGGCATCGGCCTTGATTGATAGCCCGACCTTTCAGCGATAAGCGCGAACAGCTCAACGCCCGATTTTCCCGACACTACCCATGCGTTGCCGCGTTCGAACTCGCGAGCTACGCCGCTCAGGCAAAAGAGTTCCGCAACTTCCGATCCTTCTGCTCCATAATCGTTAACGGCATAGTCAAAGCAGTCGCCGAGGTTGTTCATTGCATCCTCGAGGTAGTAGACGGGATATGTCCTACTCGGCCCACGATCTGTTAACTCTTGGATCATTTAAATCAACCCTCCCTGCCATTAAATCCCTAATGTCGATACCTTCGGAATCGAACCCATTGACCGTATCCAAATATTTGCTTCGAGCATTCTGCTCTCGCTCAAAACGCTTGGGATAATACTCAGGCCCCGAAGCCTGCTTCCAATCGCGGAACCTAATCGCCGAGAACGCACGCTCACTCATAAGCGCATATTGAATGCCCAAATCCCCCAAAAACATAATGCGCTGCAATTGCCTGAGCGAAATCATGCCGTTGACAAACTGTCTTGCAAACGAGAAATAGGAATCGTCTGCACGATAGCCTCGAATAACGTCATAAGGAGATGTATCAATTAAACAGTTATCAAGTAGATAGCGAAGCCCCTCGCGTGCTACTGGCGTCGAAACATTGAACTCTCTGTTGTTCGCCAGAATTGCAAGCCAATTGAGGATTGAAAACTCCCCAGACTCCAAATCCAAGACCGAAAGGCTATCTAAATCAAGCTCATATCGATTGGCAACGCCATCAGACTCGGTCCGGCATGCCCATTCCATCGCCATTTCCTCATGTGGCGTGCAATAAAACCCGCGCCCATAGTCATTGAATTGTCTGCATTTATCCAACGACGGATGCTCGACAACAACCTCCGACCCGTGCCAAAGCTCCATATCGACCTCCAAACAAAAATATCACCCCAGCGATAGTGTACCAATAACTATCACTGGGGTGATATAGATAGATGCAAACTATTGCCTGCCAAGAGCCCTTACTAAAGGCAGGCCTCGGCAATGCGGCGCTTGAGCTCGACGATGCCGGTACCGGTTTGGGAGCTTGTGATGATCACGTTCTCGGCCGGGACGTTGAGCTGCTTTTTGATGGCTGCTGCCTGGCGGGCCTGCTGGGTGCGGCTGAGCTTGTCGGCCTTGGTGAGGCAGACGATAAAGTTGAACTCGTTGCCCTGCAGGTAGTCGATCATGTCATGGTCGAGCTTGCTCGGGTCGTGACGAATATCCACCAGCGACACGACCAGGTTAAAGCTGCGCTCCGAGTCGAAGAAGTCGCCGATAAGTTCTGCCCAGCGGTCACGCTCGGCCTTGGAACGACGGGCGAAACCATAGCCCGGCAGGTCAACGAAGTGCACGTCGTCGGCCTCGAAGAAGTTGATGTTGCTCGTCTTGCCCGGTGTGCTCGAGACCTTGACGAGGTTCTTGCGGCCAAAAAGCTTATTCATAATCGACGACTTGCCCACGTTGGAGCGGCCGACGAAGCTCACCTCGGGGCAGGTGGACTCGGGAATCTGCGAAACCTTGCCATAGCTGGCAACGAACTTGGCAAGCTGGTAGTTAATGGAATCGGCCATGGACACTCCTTGGTCGTAGGTTCTTACAAAAGAGCGCGCTAATAAATAGCAGCGATACGGCGAACGATATCGAGCGTAATGCCACTCGCGGTACGGGCATACTCGAACAGGTCGAACTCGCGGTCGCAAATCGCATCGTACGCCTCGTCACAATTATCGCTGATAGCGCGCAGCACCAGGCAATCGACACCATTTTTAGTTGCGACATGGGCAATTGCCGCGCCCTCCATGCCGACACAATCGGCATGCGTCGCCTCGATAGCGTCGTTGCGCATGGCGGTGCCCGTCACAAAGCGGTTACCCGTGGCAATCGTACCGACCAGGAACTGCTTGGCGCCCTTGTTCGAAGCGGCTGCATTTGTCGAAGCATCAACAAACCCATGCTCAGCAAGCACATCGGCAGCAATATCGACCAGCGCAGGCGTCGAGCCAAACTCCTCGAGCCCCGGTGCAGACTCGGCGATAAGCGCGGTATCGGTATCCAGATAGCGCAGGCGTTTGCCGATGACCACGTCATCGATATGGAGCTTGGGGTTCAAACCGCCCGCGATACCCGAGAGCACAACGGCCTGTGGAGCATACTTGCTAATGAGGTGCTGCGTCGCAGCAGCGGCGTTCACCGTGCCCATGCCCGCCGTTGTGGCGACAAGCGTCAGGCCGTCGAACTCACCGCTCACAACGGTCAAGCCTGCCTCCTGTGCCTCGCAAACGTCGCTCAGCTCTTCCTTAATCTGCATGATCTCTTTTTCGAGTGCACCGATAATCGCGATGGTAGCCATGCCATTCCCCAAACCTATACGAAATTCTCAACCACGGTATGGTACCAGCATTTTGTTTGACCTCGTCAAACGAACACGCTAGGCCAGTGCAGCTCGCGTATCAAACAGAGCCTTTGCAATCGCAGCCGTAACCTCGCTCGAGCGGTCGCTCCACGGCATCGATGTCATGACGCTCATGACATAGGTACGGCCATTGATGTCGATAAGGCCCGCATCGCATGTCGAATAGCAACCATCCTCGCTAATCCAGCCTGCCTTGTTGCGCACCAAGGCTTGGTCGTCCGCAATGCCATCACGGATAAATGAGCGCGATGTTGATGACAGCAGTTCAGATAACCACTGGGAGGTCTCACTGCCACAGCTCAGATACTCGCTCATCTCGCGCCACAACTTGGCCGAGGTTCGCGGGCAATAGGTGGGAAAATCACTCATCGGATCGAGTGCGGTATCGTAATCGATGCCAAGACCGACAATCCAATCCTCGTAACCGACACGGTCAAACGCCGCGCGTAACGCAATAAACGAATCGTTGTCCGAATTAACGACCGAGGCCTCGATCAGGTCGCGCACCGTCTGCCAGCCCATGTTGTAGCCACCATAGGTGCCAAGGGAATCATCGAGTGAGACCTGGCCCGTCTCGACCAGGGATTCGCAGATGTACAACGCATAGAGTGCCTTATAACTGCTCGCACCGTACACCTCGGCGTCCGCGCCATACGTCACGCCCTTGCCGCTCGTCAGATCGTAAAACACCACGCCCACATCGCCCAGCTCCTGCGCCTGACTCAGGGCATCTTGGAGCGCGGCGAGGCTCTCATCCTCCAGGGCGGGGATCTGGTCATCAACCAGTGAGAAGGTCTGCACGGTATCGCCTGAGGGAATATCGTTAAAGTCCGCCTTCGAAAGCCTCGTCTTGAGGCTCGCTGTCGACAGGGTTTGGCTTGCGGTGGCTTTAGATTCAGAGACCTTTTTGTTTTGCATCTGTACCGTTGACGCATCTGAGTGTGCCATTCGCTCCGACGCGTAGGTTTTGGCGGTAATTCCGAGGATAATAACCGCCAACGTCAGCATCCCAATGGCGGCAATCTTCGTCACGCGGATGCAAGCGTCAGCAAGGCCACGCGAAGACGTGCCCTTCGTCTCATATCTGCTGCCATGCTGCGGCACATACTCGTCCCTCGATGCGTTGTTTCGCACGTGGTCTCCTGACTGCTACCGTTCATATACGAGCAGCATAATACCGAGCAGGCATTTCTTTCCAAAGATATTCAGCGGCGTTTAAGGTGTCTTTAAAGAAACCACAAGCGTATTTATCCAAATGGCACGATTCTGTTGCGCATCTCCGCCCAAAACGCAGTTGCGGTGGAATAGTTCCTGCTTGGGCGGCATAAGCCGAAAAACAAGAACTATTCCACCGCAACTTGACGGGACTCTTTGGCAATCAACTTGGTGTCCAGGGGCACTCATTTAAGTCTGTCCCCAATGAGTGCCTGAAAATGGCTCGCTAGCCGATGGCGTTTTTGAGTTCCGCGCGGCGCTTTTTCATGCCCGTCATGACGGCGTTGCGCAGCTCGGGCATGCGCGTGGTATCCATCTGTGGAACGCCCTCGAGCTTATAGGGAATGCCCAATTGCTCGTACTTGACGACACCCATCGTGTGATACGGCAACATCTCCAGGCCGACCACGTTGTGCCACGGGGCGATTAGGCGACCGAGCGCCTCGCACTCCTCCACCGTATCGGTGATACCCGGCACCACCACATGGCGAATAACAACCTTAATCTTGCGACGCGCGAGCTCATCACCAAACGCCAGGATGCGTGCGGGATCGCAACCGGTCAGCTTTTTATGCTCGACGGGATCGGCGTGTTTAATGTCGAGCAGCACCATATCGGTCTCGTTGAGTACGGCATCGAACTTCTCGGGATGCGCGGGATCGAACGCATAGCCGCAGCTATCCAAGCAGGTATGCACGCGACCATCGGGGTTATTGTGCATGGCGCGGAACAGGTCGGCTAAAAACGCGGGCTGCAGGAGCGGCTCGCCGCCGGACACCGTAATACCGCCGCTGCGGTAAAACTCATGGTTGCTCTGGAACTCGTCCATCAGGTGCTCGACGGTCACCATGGTGCCGCCGTTAACCGACCAGGTGTCGGGGTTGTGGCAATACGCACAGCGCATGGGGCAGCCCTGAACAAACACCACAAAGCGGATGCCGGGTCCATCGACCGTTCCCATCGTCTCAATCGAATGCACGCGGCCCAGGGCAAACGCAGAGTCCTCGGGACGAGCGTCCACACCCTCGAGCGTCATCTCAGCCATTCCCGCTACCTTGCCTCTCATTGGTTTTAGCTACATAAATGCCAGAGTCATTCTAGCCCATATGCATGATGGCGAAACGGTTTAGCGGTCAATTGGGCTGTTCTATTTGACCCCACGCAAGAACGGCGGGAAGGTTGTC
>URTZ01000140.1 GCA_900550825.1 uncultured Collinsella sp.
GTGGGCGCACACGCGTAGCACGGAGCCCACGACACCCTCGCCGGTAACGGGGGAGTCTAGGGCAATATGTAGATCGAGCGTCGACTGGGGACGGGCGACGACGTCGATGGCGGCGATGGCCGCGGCGGCATCGACAGCGCTCACGCGCACGGTAACCGTGGCGTGCTTGTATGCGGGCACATCGATGACGACGCGCTTGGTGGCGTGGTCGGCCAGGTAGGTGTAGGCAGCCTCGCCCATGCCAGTCTCGAAGGCCTCGGCAGGGGAGAGCTCCTCCTCGAGCTTGATGGCGCCGGCCTGGTAGACGGAGGTCGCAGGCACGTCGAGCTCGGTCTCGGGCGTGATACGGGCGCGGTCGGCGGCATCGCCGGGGGCGGAGGCGCGGCGCTCGGGGAAGCGCTCGGCCATGGCGTCCATGGCGGCTTCGAACGCGTCTGCCACGCCAGTAAACTGCTCGTCCAAGCCCTCGACCTCAACGGCCTCGGTGGGAGCGGCGGCAAGCTCGTCAGAGAGCTCGAGCTTGGTCTGATTCATCTTCAGCCAGCCCCAAGTGGCAGCCGGCATCGCATTGACCTGCTCAAGGGTGGTAGCAGCGGTGTTCGTGGTCTGTTTCATTATCCGATCGCTCCTTCCATCTCGAGCTTGATCAGGTTGTTCATCTCGACGGCGTACTCCAGCGGCAGCTCCTTGGAGATCGGGTTGGCAAAGCCGTTGACGATCATGGTACGGGCCTCTTCCTCCGAGATACCGCGGCTCATCAGGTAGAACACCTTATCGTCGCCGATGCGGCCGATGGTGGCCTCGTGGCCGATGTCGACGTTCTTGGCGCGGATGTCCATGGCCGGAATAGTGTCGGAGCGGCTTTGGTCGTCGAGCATCAGCGACTGGCAGCTCACGGTTGCCTTGGAGCCCTCGGCCTTAGGCGTGGCCACGATGGAGCTGCGGAAGGTCTGGATGCCGCCGCTCTTGGAGATGCCCTTGGTCTCGACGGTTGCCGAGGTATCGGGTGCGTTGAGCACGACCTTGCAGCCGGTATCGAGGTTCTGACCGGCGCCGGCAAAGGTGATGCCGGTAAAGCTCGACCGGGCGCGGCGGCCGTTGAGCACGCTCATGGGGTAGAGGTAGCCCACGTGGCTGCCGAAGGAGCCGCTGATCCACTCGATGTCGCCGTCCTCGTCCACGCGTGCACGCTTGGTGTTGAGGTTGTACATGTTCTTGGACCAGTTCTCGATGGTCGAGTAGCGCAGGTGTGCGCGTTTGCCCACAAAAAGCTCCACAGCGCCGGCGTGGAGGTTGGCCACGTTGTACTTGGGCGCGGAGCAACCCTCGATAAAGTGCAGGTCGGCATCGTCCTCGACGATGATGAGCGTGTGCTCAAACTGGCCGGCGCCCTTGGCGTTAAGACGGAAGTAGCTCTGCAGCGGGAAGTCGAGCTTGGTGCCCTTGGGCACGTAGACAAACGAGCCGCCCGACCATACGGCGCCGTGCAGGGCCGCAAACTTGTGGTCGGTGGGCGGGATGAGCGTCATAAACTTCTCGTGGATGAGCGGTTCCCACTGCGGGTCGTGCAGGGCCTCCTCGATGCCGGAGTAGACGATGCCCATCTTGGACGCGGTGTCCTGCATGTTGTGGTAGACCAGCTCGGAGTCGTACTGCGCGCCGACGCCTGCCAGGTAGCTGCGCTCGGCCTCGGGGATGCCCAGGCGCTCAAAGGTGTTCTTGATGTCGTCGGGCACCGACTCCCAGTCGTGTTTTTGGTCGGTGTTGGGCTTGACGTAGGTGACGATGTTGTCCATGTCCAAGCCCTCGATGGAGGGGCCCCACGTCGGATCCGGGAAGCGGTTGAAAATCTCGAGGGACTTGAGGCGCAGGTCGAGCATCCACTGTGGCTCGTCCTTCTTGGCGCTGATCTCGCGCACGATGTCGGGCGTGATGCCGGCGTCGAGGCGCTCGAATCCCTCCTCGCCATAGGTGAAGTCGTAGAGGCTGCGGTCGATGTCCGCGACCTCGGTGCGGTTCTTGGTCATTGCGTCGCCCCTTTACGCCTGCTGCTCGGCAGCGGCGGCCTCGGCCTGGGCGCGCTGCTCGGCGGCCTCGCGCTCGAAGGTCTCAAAACCATTCTTGTCGATCCAGGGGATGAGCGAGGCATCGTCCTCGCGCACGATGTGGCCCTTGACCATAACGTGGACGCGGTCGACATCCAGGTGCTCCAAGATGCGCGTGTTGTGCGTGATGATGAGCATGGAGCCGTCGCAGCTCTTGCGGTACGCGTCCATGCCGTGGCTGACGGTGGACAGGGCGTCGACGTCCAGGCCTGAGTCGGTCTCGTCCAGGATGGCGAGTTTGGGCTGCAGCAGCAGAAGCTGGAGCATCTCGACCTTCTTCTTCTCGCCGCCCGAGAAGCCTACGCCCAACTCGCGGTTGAGGTAGGCGGTATCCATGTTGAGCTCGGCCGCGAGCTCCTTGACGCGACGGCGGAATTCCTTGCCCTTCATCTCCAGGCCGGGACGGCCGGCGATGCTGGCACGCAAAAAGCTCGACAGCGGCACGCCTGGGATCTCGACCGGGGCCTGGAAGCTCAGGAACAGGCCGGCGCGCGAGCGCTTGTCGGTGGTGAGCTCGGTGATGTCCTGGCCGTCAAAGACGATACGGCCGTCGTTGACCGTGTAGACGGGGTCGCCCATGACCAGGTGGCCGAGGGTGGACTTGCCGGCGCCATTGGGTCCCATCAGCACGTGGGTCTCGCCGGCGGCGACGTTGAGGTTGACGTTGTGGAGGATGGTCTTCTCGTCCACGGAGGCGGTAAGACCTTCGATGGAAAGCAGCGGATTTGCGCTCATGCTGTCCCTCTCTGTATATGGTGTACTCATAGGTGTACTAAACCCTAGGAATCTTCTCGGAATAAAGTTACTATGGGTTCGGCGTTAGTCAAGGGAAAACCCGACTAATCCACTCGACTTTTCAAATTCTGGGACAAAATAACCTGTTGTGTTTGTCCCATTTACTTAAGATTTGGGACAAACAAACCTGGTTATGTTGTCCCAGATGCGATGGGAGGGTAGGTATGCTCATTTCTTCCAAGGGCCGCTATGCCCTCCGGCTGATGATCTATATCGCGGCGCTGGGCGACGCCGAGGGCAAGATTGCCCTGCGCGAGGTTGCCGACCGCGAGCATATCTCACAAAAGTATCTGGAGCAGCTGGTTCGTCCGCTTATGAAGGCGGGCCTGCTTAAGAGCGTGCGCGGCAAGGGCGGCGGCTACATGATGGCCAAGGACCCGGCCGAGGTGCGTGCCGGCGACATCCTGCGCGCCGTCGAGGGCAGCACGGCTCCAGTGGCGTGCGATGGCATCGACAACAGCTGCACTCGCAGCGATCTTTGCTCGACCGTCAAGTTCTGGCGCGGCCTGGACGACGTGATCGAAAAGTACGTCGACGGCGTGACGTTGGCCGACTTGGCCGCCGTTCCCGAGATCAACTTTGACATTAAGCTGTAGGGCTGCAAATGGCATCTCTCGACAAGGTGTATAAGCAAATTGAAGTTTTTGCTCGGGAATGTGACGCCGAGAAGGTTGTGCTGTTTGGTTCCCGCGCTCGAGGTGACAACTTGCCTAAGAGCGATATTGACATCGCCGTAGCAGGTTGCCGGGATTTCTGCCGGTTGTCATATTTGATCGAGGAGCGTCTTGATACTCTTTTAGATGTAGATGTCGTCAATCTCGATGAGCCCTTATCGCAGCAATTGCTCGATGAAATTGCCAGGGATGGTGTGATTCTGTATGAAAAAATATGAGAACTTTGCCAGCGCCTTGGCGAATCTTGAGGATGCGCCCAATCAGGATCTCAACAATGATTTTGTTCAGAGTGGATTGATTAATAAGTTCAATCTTCAATTTGAACTGAGCTGGAAGCTCCTTAAGCGTCTGCTCGAGTATGAGGGCGCCACGCTTGCCGCGTCGGGGTCTCCTCGTGCCATCTTGAAGGAGTCCTACCGATTCTACGACTTTATTGATGAGGCAGCCTGGCTGGATATGCTCAGAGACCGCAATACGAACGTCCATATCTACGACAACAAGCTCGCTCAAGATTTGATTCAGCGCATCTTGAACGTCTATATTCCCGCTTTCTGTCAGTTGAGGGACGGGCTGATGGAGCGATACGGCGAGCTTCTGATGGCACCCGACGACCAGTTTGTTTAATTCCTTAAGATTTCGCGGAGGGTTGTTGCCGTTTACCGAGGGGTTGTTGTGTAACAACGGGCGAGCTGCAATACTTACTTTTATCTTTGCAAACTGAACTTTAACTACACCAATGCAGGGAGGATCTTATGCAGCCCAAGCATTCTGCTATTGTCGCGGGCCTGACGCTGGCGCTTTCGTTTGGCGCCGTTTCCGCGCCGGCACCCGCCGCTGCTGAGGAGCCCACGCCGGGCGTTGCCTCGGATGCCACCGATATCGATAAGGGTCTTTACACCCAACAGTCCTTCTCGGGCGTGCTGAGGTCGGTCCAGGGCGTTTCGTTTGTCAACGTGACTCCCGAGATGAAGTACTTCACCAAATATGAGAGCCATGGCAACTATAACCAGGGCTTTTCGTATGGTGACGGCTACAACGCGCTGGGCTATTACCAGTTCGACCGTCGTTGGTCGCTCATTCCGTTTATGAAGCAGGTTTACAACTACGATTCTGCCAAGTACGGCATGCTCAAGGATGCGATTGATCGCGGCAGCGAGATTTCCAACGCGAGCAATGCCATGTACGAGAACGGCCAGCTTACCGAGCTGGGCCGTATTGCACAGGAGGCCTTCCAGGGTGCTTATAACACCGATCCTGCTGAGTTTTCGGCTCTGCAGGATGCGTATGCGTACAACTCGTACTATGCGGTGACCGAGGCGTGGCTCAAGAGCGGCCTGGGTATTGATATTTCGGGCCGCGCCGATTGCGTCAAGGGCATGGTGTGGAGCATTACCAACATGTGCGGCACTGGTGGCTGCAGGGACTTTTTCCGCTGAGCGAATCTTTCCAACGATATGTCCGACCGCGAGTTTGTGACGGCGCTCTCCAATAGTGTGGTCAACAATGTCGCCACTAAGTTTTCGAGTCAGCCCCAGTATCATGAGGGCTGGAAGAATCGTTATAAGAATGAGCTGAAGGACTGCTTGGTTTATATCGCTGAGGACGAGGCAGCCGCTGCGACGCCCGTGCAGCCCGAGCCTACGCCGGCGCCCTCGCCGACACCTGATTCGAATGACGACTCGAGTGACGATGCCAACGATGACAGGATGGATGCGCCCTCGACCGATGCTGACGGTAATGGCTTTGCTGGTGGCACTACCAACGACGGCTCTACCTCGAACGGCTCCGATTCGAACGGCTCTGCTGCGGGTGATTCGTCTCCAAGCTCTGCCGGCAATACGGACAGCGACGCTTCTGGTTCGACCGACGCTGACACCTCTAACTCATCCACCGGCTCGA
>URTZ01000141.1 GCA_900550825.1 uncultured Collinsella sp.
CCGCCGGAGACGTTCGTGCCGCCCTGCTCGATATAGGTGTCATATTTGTCGGGGAAGGTCTGAATGAATTCGTCTGCCTGCGCAAGGCGGCACACGCGCACCAGATCTTCGTCCGTTGCGTTTTCATCGCCCCAGCGGAGATTTTCCTTGATGGTACCGGAGAACAGAACATTCTTCTGGAGCACTACGGCAACCTGATTGCGAAGCGACTCCAGATCGTAGTCGCGCACGTCGTGCCCGCCGACGAGAACACGACCTTCCGTCGCGTCATATAGACGGGAAATGAGCTGGATGAGGCTTGTTTTGGAAGAACCGGTGCCGCCGATGATGCCGACGGTCTGCCCGGAAGGAATATGCAGATTGATGTTTTCCAGCGCCATGCGATCCGCCTTTGCGGAGTATTTGAAGCTGACGTTTTCAAAATCCACGCTGCCGTCTGGCACATCATAGATGGGGGAGTCCGGGTTATGGAGGTCGCTTTCCTCGTCGAGCACCTCGCAGATACGCTTTGCCGAAGCCGACGCCATGGTAATCATGACGAAGACCATCGAGAGCATCATCAGCCCCATCAGAATCTGCATGGAGTAGGTGATCATGCTCGTCAGCGCGCCGACATTCAGATACGTGCCGCCGGACTGGACAATGAGCTTTGCCGCGAAGTAGCTGATCAGGATGCGGCAGACCGAGATGCAGAACTGCATGAGAGGATTGTTGAGCGCGAGGATTTTCTCTGCGCGCAGGAAATCACCGCGCACATCGTCAGACTCGGCAGTGAACTTTTCGGTCTCATAGTCTTCGCGCACGAAGCTCTTGACCACGCGCATTGCCTGCACGTTTTCCTGCACGGAGTTGTTGAGCCGGTCGTACTTCTTGAAGACTGCCTTGAAAAGCGGCATTGCCGTCTTTGCCATCAGATACAGACAGAAGCCGAGGACCGGAATGATGCCGGCGAAGATGAAGGCAAGCTGCTTGCCGACCTGAATGGACATCACCGTCGCAAAAATCAGCATCATCGGCGCGCGCACCGCCATACGGGTCAGCATCATGAACGCCTGCTGGACGTTTGCAACGTCGGTGGTCAGACGCGTGACGAGCGAGGAGCTCGAGAACTCATCGATGTTGGCAAAGCTGAACGTCTGGATCTTGTAGAACAGGTCGTGACGCAGGTTCTTGGCGAAGCCGCAACTCGCATGGCTGCAGGTGACGCCGGCAGCGGCGCCAAAAGCAAGCGACGTAAGCGCGATGAGCACCAAAAAGCCCGCGGTGGGAAGCATCTCGGCTACGGTGGCACCGTCTTTGATGGCGTCGATTAGGTTGGCGGTGATAAATGGAATCAGCATCTCGCAGAGCACCTCGCCAAGCACGAGCAACGGCGTGGCAACGGTGACTTTCATATAGTCGCGGATGCTTCCCATGAGGGTTTTAATCATCCAGTTCCTCCCAGGTTACACGGATTTTATCGAGCATTTCGGCGAGGTCCTCACGCTCGTCGTGGGTGAGCGCGCTAAAGGCCCGTTTTCTAAAGCGGATGCGGGCCGCCTGGTCGATGCGGGCGTTTTCCCGGCCGGTTTCGGTCAGGCGAATGGTGAGTTGCCGTCGATCCTTGGGGTTACGGCTGCGCTCGATGAGACCGTTGACCTCGAGCTTGGACAGGATCTCGGAAAGCGACCCCGGCTTGAGGTCAAAGTGCATGCCGAGTTCCTGCTGCGACATCTCGCCGCCGGGCTGCTTGGCCAGCAGGCAGATGATGGGCGCCTTGCCGGACACGCCTCCGCCATGAAAATGCATGTAATGGCCGCAAAAACCCAGGCCGCTCAGGATGCGCTTGGCAAGCTTGTCTTCCGAGCTAACCGCTTCGGGTACATCCGCCGGCTGTGACGGGTCGCCGCCGGGCTCGTGCGGACGAAGGTTAAGGGGTTCATCGCACATGAATTAGTGCCGCTCCTTTCTTTAGTTAGGTAGTGGAATTGTTTTGTGCCTAACTAATCTAGGAGTGGCCGACAGGAATGTCAAGGTACCAAACTTATTGTTACGCGGTTTTACCAAACCGCGTAACGGCTCGACGCTGCAAACGTCCCTAAGCGGCAATCTGGCGTTCAATCGTCGGGCATGGCCACAAGGCCTATGCCCTCCTCTTTCACGCCACCTTGCTCGCTTAGGAACGTTTTCGCTGTCCGTCCTCAATCTGCAGCGCTGCCTCGGTTGGCATTTGAGTGATCCGTGGGGGACGGAGGAAAACGAATCATTTTGGGCTGCGGTGACACCCTTTCGAAGTTGCTTTGTCCAAAACTATGCCGGATTACTACGATGAATTCGAAATATCAGACCTCGGCATTGTTTTTCGTAAAATCACAAGCTATCTACCTGCGGTTTTGCCGGAGTGCAATTCGTTGTGGTTGGAGGCTGACGGTTTATCGTAGTAATCCGGCATAGTTTTGGAATGGTAGTAAATAGATGGCAGCTACTGTGCCGCTACCGCCGCGATTTTGCCTCCCATTTCCGTAACCTTTCCGCAACAATGTGCCCTCCTCGGCGCCTGCGCCCGCTTGCAACGCCCCCTGCGCTACACTTAGTCGCACTGTGGCGCCGTCGCGTCGCACCCGACCCAAGGGGGACACTCATGAAGAACACTCAGCTGCTGCTGATCAACGATATGTGCGGCTACGGCAAGGTCGCGCTTTCTGCCATGCTGCCGGTGCTGTCGCACATGGGCTATCGCATCCACAACCTGCCGACGGCGCTGGTGTCCGATACGCTCAACTATCCCAAGTTCTACATCCACGACACCACGGAGTACGTGCGTCAGAGTCTCGCCATCTGGGAGGAACTCGGCTTTGAGTTCGACGCCATCTCGACCGGCTTTATCGTGACCGAGGAAGAGACGCGTATCATTTCGGACTTCTGTCACCGCCGCGCGCAAAAGGGCACCAAGGTGTTCGTCGACCCCATCATGGGCGACAACGGTAAGCTCTACGCCGGCGTGCCCGAGTCCACGATTGGCCTTATGCGGCATCTACTGGAGTGCGCAGACTACGCGGTGCCCAACTATACCGAGGCGTGCCTGCTTGCCGATAGGCCTATCGCCGAGCAGATTACGCCCGATGAGGCCCGCGCTCTTGTGGACGCCGTGCGTGAGCTGGGTGCCAAGTCTGTGGTCATTACGAGCGCCGTAGTCAATGGCATGAACGCGGTTATCGGTTACGACCATGTGGCGGGGGAGTACTTTACGATTCCCTTTGAGCTCATTCCGGTTTATTTCCCGGGCACGGGCGACACGTTCTCGGCGGTGCTCGTCGGCCGCGTTATGGCAGGTTGGAGTCTGCAGCGCGCGACGTCCGATGCCATGCGCGTGGTGGCAGAGCTTATCGAGCGCAATGCCGACCAAGAGGACAAGTCGGCCGGCCTGCCCATCGAGGCCTGCCTGGATGTGATTGACCATGAGTAACGTTGGCGAGGGCGGCATCAATCCTGCGGACGAGAACAAGCCAATCGGCGCGCCGCGCGGCAAGCGTCCGCGTATCCGCGTGAGCTGCGTGGACCAGCTGGGTGCGTGCCGCTGCCACCATGGCCACAAGCCGGGCGACGTTTTTGACTTCGACCGAGACCGCGGCAAGATGTGCGCCATGGCCTGCCATGTGGGCTTTCCCTATATCGATATCCTGCGCTATGGCGGAACCGTGCCTGGCAACGAGCCCGGTACGGCAAAGTTCTGCTGCCCCGAGGTCGATACGCTGAACGTCTGGCTTGCCGAGATCGTTGACGAGTAGTCGAGCGCAATGTGGCAAAGGGACAGCCCCTTTGTCACATTCGCCGGGGCTGCCCCTTCTTTTTGCTTATAATCCTAAATCTCTGCATTTCATCCGATTTTAGGTTCTAAAAATCCTACATTTCATCGATAATTAAGCGCATAAAACTTTGCATTTCATTTGATGACACTGAGGGGAGAGCCTATGCTGCGCAGGAAAATAGCGGCAGAGCTGGAGCGTTGGCTGAAGTCTGCCGAGCAAAAGGCCTTATTCATCACGGGTTCTCGCCAGATCGGCAAAAGCTATTCGATTCGCGCATTTGGCAAAGCCAGCCATGCAACCTACATCGAGCTTAACCTCATGGAAAATCGCCAGGCAAAAGATGCTCTTCTCGAGGCGCGGGATGCCGATGATTTCATCAGCAGGGTGACGCTTCTTTCGGGAAAGTCGATTGCACCAGGCAAAACGCTCGTGTTTATCGATGAGGTCCAAGAGGCCCCCGACATCATGACGATGGCAAAGTTCCTTGTTGAGGACGGGAGGTGCCGCTGGGCGTTTTCGGGGTCAATGCTCGGGACCCAGTTCAAGGGCGTCAGGTCCTATCCCGTGGGGTATGTCCACGAGCTTAGGATGTTCCCGCTCGATTTTGAGGAGTTTTGCTGGGCAACCGGGGTGAGCGAGGGGGCTCGCCAAACGATACGTGACGCGTGTATCAGCGAGAGGCCCATTCCTGATTACATTCATGACGCGATGATGGCAAACTTCAGGACCTATACCGTTGTCGGCGGAATGCCGGAGGTCGTGCAGCGTTTCCTTGACACGCAGGGCGACCTTGCCTCTGTTCGTCAGCTACAGTCAGAGCTCAACGAACAGTACCGGCGGGATATCTCCAAGTATGCAAGCGGGCGAGCCCTGCAGGTGCAGAGCATCTACGATCAGCTCCCTATTATGCTCGAGGGCGAACACAAGCGTTTCGTGCTCAATTCCATTGACCCCAAGGCGCATTATGAGAAGTACCAGCGAGATTTTGTCTGGCTTGTCGATGCCGGCGTTGCTCTCAAAGCCGATATCGTAACCGAGCCAAAGTCGCCCCTGCTCAAGACGGCACGGCCATCGCAGTTCAAGCTATACCAATCGGATACGGGCATGTTGATGGCGCGCTACCCCGTTGGAGTCGCCCAAGCGGCGTATCTTGATAGCAAGGAGCCCAATCTGGGCGGCATTTACGAAAACGTGGTGGCCCAGCAGCTGGCTGCCCAAAATCGCCAGCTTTACTACTATCAGACAAAAAAGCGCGGTGAAGTGGACTTTGTGGTCGACGGACCGGATGGGACGGCTGTTCCGATCGAGGTTAAATCGGGCTCCTATTACCACGCGCACGCTGCGCTCGGTCATGTGCTTGATACGGCTGAATATGGCGTAAGGCTCGGGATTGTTTTCTCGAGAGGCAACGTTGAGCGCAACGGAGCGGTTCTCTATTTGCCGCTATATGCGACCTGGGCCCTTTCGGATGTTTTGGGCGACTCCTGCGCCGAGGGGATAAAGCTGGAGGTCAAGCCGGTCTAGGGCCAGTCCCGGATGTGACAAAGGGACAGTCCCTTTGTCACATTCATGAGTGTGGATTTTCTCCCACCGAGATAACGAGCGTGGATTTTCTCCCGTTTAGAGCGCACTCGAACGCTCAAAGTGGGAGA
>URTZ01000142.1 GCA_900550825.1 uncultured Collinsella sp.
ACTGAGATAGTCAGCGCCCCTTTTGTTAGGTGGGTTAGCCTCCGAGGTAGGCTTTGCGGACGTTATCGTCGTGCAGGAGCTCTTGGCCGGTACCGGTCATGGTGATCTTGCCGGTCTCGAGCACGTAGCCGCGCGTGGCGATGGAAAGCGCCATCTGCGCGTTTTGCTCAACCAGAAGCACCGTGGTGCCGGCCTTGTGCAGGTCCTCGACAATCTGGAAGATCTGTTCGATCAGAATCGGTGCCAGACCCATGGAAGGTTCGTCGAGCATAAGCAGTTTGGGGTTACTCATAAGGGCGCGCCCCATAACGAGCATCTGCTGCTCGCCGCCTGAAAGGGTGCCGGCGACCTGGCGACGACGTTCCTTCAGGCGCGGGAACTGCTCGTAGACGCGCTCCAGGCCCGGAGCCACCGTGGACTTGGGCTGTGTATAGGCACCCATCTCCAGGTTCTCCTCGACCGTCATCTGCAAAAAGGCGCGACGACCCTCGGGAACCTGAGCCAGGCCCTTACCAACCAGCTTATCAGCGGGCGTATGGGTAATGTCCTCGCCCATAAACTTGATGGAGCCGGTCTTGGAGCGCAGCAGGCCCGAGACGGTCTTGAGCGTTGTGGACTTGCCGGCACCGTTGGCACCAATCAAGGCCACGATCTCGCCCTCGTTAAC
This sequence comes from uncultured Collinsella sp., assembly GCA_900550825.1. Lineage (GTDB taxonomy): Bacteria > Actinomycetota > Coriobacteriia > Coriobacteriales > Coriobacteriaceae > Collinsella. Next base: position 668 of record URTZ01000142.1, read on the forward strand.
GTTAAAGGAGATGTCCTTGATGGCGTGGATGGCGCCGTACCAGACGTTGATGTTGTAGACGGAAAGCATCGGCTCTGCCATTTAGTTCTCCCCCTTATCCTGCTTACCCAGATACGCCTCGATAACGGCGTCGTTGTTCTGGATTTCCTCTGCTGTGCCCTTGGCGATAACCTTGCCAAAGTTAAGCACGCAGATGCCTTCGCAGATGTTCATGACGAGCGACATATCATGCTCGATAAGCATGATGGCGATGCCGAAGGTGTCGCGAATCTTGACGATGTTCGCCATGAGCTCTGCGGTCTCGGACGGGTTCATGCCGGCGGCAGGCTCGTCGAGCAGCAGTAGCTTGGGGTTGGTGGCAAGCGCGCGGACGATTTCCAGACGACGCTGAGCGCCGTAAGGAAGCGAGCCGGCCCGTTCATTTGCCAGGTGCTCCATGTCAAAAATGGACAGCAGCTCCATGGCGCGCTCGTGGGCGGCCTTCTCGTGCTTCCAATACGTCGGCAGGCGCAGCACGCCCTCAAAACCGGAGTAGCGCTCCTGATTGTGCAGGCCGACCTTAACGTTGTCCTCCACCGTCATGGTATTGAACAGGCGGATGTTCTGGAACGTACGGGCAATACCCATGCGGTTGACCTGGTAGACCGACTTGCCCGAAGTGTCCTCACCGTCGAGCAGGATGGTGCCGTGCGTAGGCTGGTACACCTTGGTGAGCAGGTTGAAGACCGTGGTCTTGCCGGCACCGTTGGGGCCGATGAGACCGGCGATCTCGGTCTTGCCGATGGTTAGGCTAAAGTCGTCGACCGCCTTAAGGCCGCCGAATTCAATGCCCAGGTGAATGCACTCGAGCGCCGGGCGCTGGCCCAGGTCGCGGTCGGGAACGATGGCGCCAGAAGGATACGGGACCATCTTGCCCTTGTTGAACTCAAACTTACTGGGCATCGGCTGCCACCTCCTTCTTGGAAGCAAAGCGGTCCTTAATGCGTGCGAAGAACGCCTTGAGCTGTGGGTTGTTAGTAAAGACCATGACCAGAATCAACACGATGGCGTAGATGAGCATGCGGTAGTCCGAGAACTGACGGAGCAGCTCGGGGAGCACCGTGAGCAGCGCCGCGGCGATAACGGAGCCGCGCATATTGCCCAGGCCGCCCAGGACCACGAACACCAGAATGAGGATGGACGTATTGAAGTCGAACTTAGTGGCGGAAAGCTGCGAGAAGTTACCGCCGAACAGGGCTCCGGCAGCGCCGGCGAGGGCAGCGGAAACCACGAAGGCGATCATGCGGTACTGGGTGACGGAGATGCCCACAGACTCGGCAGCGATCTTGTTGTCGCGCACGGCAATAATGGCACGACCGGTACGGCTGCGAACCAGGTTGAGCACAATCACGAGCGCGACCATAACCAGGATTGCGCCGGCAAGGAAGGTCGAATAGGTCGACACGCCCGATGCGCCCTGCGCGCCCTTGATGATGGCGGTGCCGTCCTCGAGCAGGTGCAGGTCGTCGATCGTGGAGTTACCCGTGATGTTAAAGATCACATGCAGGCCGCGGGAATCGACGCCCACAATGAGGCAGGTGACGACCTCTTTGATGATCTCGCCAAAAGCCAGGGTCACGATGGCCAGATAGTCGCCGCTCAGGCGCAGGACCGGGATACCGATCAAGAAGCCCAAGATGGCAGCGGCGATAGCGCCGACCACAATGCTGACAATCAGGCGCATCGGGTCGGACGGAACGGCGCTCTCCAGTGCGACGGCGGTGACGATTCCCGTATAGGCGCCGACGCTCATAAAGCCCGCGTGGCCCAGCGACAAATCGCCCGCGATGCCGACGACGAGGTTAAGGGAGATGGCCATGACGATATAGGCCGTGATGGGAACCAGCTGACCGGCGATCATGCGCGGGATCATGTGGTTAGACTGCATAAAGAACACGATGGCGAACGCCACAAGGCATATGGCGTACGTAACAAAGTCGTGACGCGTCTGCTTGTCTTTAAGAAACTTCATAACGCTCACCTACACCTTCTCGGGAACGTACTTGCCCAAGAGGCCGGCAGGCTTGACGAGCAGGACGATGATCAAAACACCAAAGACGATGGAGTTGGCAAGGCTCGTGGAAATGTAAGCCTGCGCCATCGCCTCGATGATGCCGATGAGAATGCCGCCGACAAAGGCACCAGGAATGGAGCCGATGCCGCCGAAAACGGCAGCGTCGAAGGCCTTGATGCCAGGCATGGCGCCCGTCGTGGGCTGCAACACCGGCGAGTAGGAGCACAGGAGCACGCCGGCGATGGCGGCAAGGGCGGAGCCGATGGCGAACGTCATCGAGATGGTGCGGTTGACGTTGATGCCCATGAGCTGAGCGGCGGCCTTGTCCTCGGACACAGCGCGCATGGCCTTGCCCATCTTGGTCTTACCTGTAAAGAACATCAGGCCGGCCATGATAACCAGGCAGGCGACGATAGTGACGAGCGAGACGGCGCTTACGTTAAACTTGGCCAAGAACTCCGGCACCGGGAAGGTGACGAGCGAAGTGAAGTTCTTGGGCGTGGCGCCCCACAGAAGCTGCGCGGCGTTCTGCAGGAAGTAAGACACGCCGATGGCCGTGATCAGAACGGCCAGCGGGCCTGCTTGGCGCAGCGGCTTGTATGCCAGACCCTCGATGAGAACACCGAGAACGGTACAGACCACACAAGAGAGAATTACAGATGCCCAGCCCGGGAGGCCGAGATACGACGTGGCGCAGAACGAGACATAGGCACCGACCATGATAACGTCGCCGTGAGCGAAGTTCAGCATCTTGGCGATGCCATAGACCATGGTGTAGCCCAACGCGATGATGGCGTAGACGCTGCCCATGGACAGGCCGTTGACCAGGTATTGGATAAAGACCGTCATGTTCCACATCCCCCTTTCGAATAGGTTTCCAGTTAATGTATGAAACAGGGACGTTACACTGTCCCTAGATACCAAGCAAGCAGGGAAGGCCAAAACCTCCCCTGCTTGGGATCAAAACCGCTCTATGTAAGGCGGCTTATTAGGCCTGTACGTACTTGCCGTCGGTGATGACGTACGCCGTCGGGTCCTTCTGGACCTGGCCCTTGTCGTTCCAGGAGAGCTTGCCAGTCAAGCCGTCAACGGTAATGTTGCGCATAGCCTCGGGAAGCTTCTCGGCAACCTCGGTCGGGTCGGCGTCGGCACCCAGGCCGGCTTCCTTGAGGGCCTCGACCACCGCATGCACGCCGTCGTAGGCGTCGGCGGCAAACTGGTCGGGGGTATCGCCGTACTTATCCTTGTAGGCGTTGACGAAGTCGGCGTTCTTCTCGTCGTCGGCGGAGAACGGGGTCATGAGCAGCAGGCCCTCGGCAAGAGAGGTGTCGAAGCCCTCAACGCCCAGGATACCGTCCATACCGTCGCAGCCCATCATCTTGACGTCGTAGCCCATGTCCTTGGCGTTCTTGAGCAGGACGGATGCGGGCGTGTAGTAGATCGGTGCAAAAATCATGGTGGCGCCGGCCTGCTTTGCCTTGGTCAGCTGGTTGGTAAAACTCGTAGCAGAGTCGTCCTTGAAGGTCTCCTCGTCGACAATCTCAAGCTTAGACTTAGCGGCCTGGGCCTTAAAAGAATCTGCGATGCCCGAAGAATAGGCGTCGCCGGAGTTATAGAACAGCACGAACTTCTCGTTCGCATACTTCTGCGCCAGGAACTTGGCAGCGTTGACACCCTGGTTGGGGTCGGTGAAGCAAACCTGGAAGACGCAATCCTTGCCCTTGGTAACGTCCTCGGAGGACGCGGACGGGGTGATCATGAACGTCTCGGGGTCGTTACCACACTCTGCGGCAACGGCAACCGACGCACCCGTGGTGGTCGGACCGACGAGGGCCTGCATGCCCCAGTCGAGCAGGGTGTTGAAGGCGTTGACGGCCTTCTCGCCGTCGGCCTGGTCATCCTCGGCCTTGCTGGCAAGCGGCAGCTCCTTGGTCGAGAAATCCTTGCAGCCAAGCTCGACACCCTGGGTAACGGACTTGCCGTAGGACGCGTTGGCGCCGGTCAGCGGGCCGATGGTGCCGATCTTAAACGAAGCGTCGCCCGAAGCGGAACCGCTGTCGCCGCCGTTGGAGGAGCAGCCAGCTAGAATAGACATCGCCCCCAGACCTGCTGCGCTCGCGATAACGCTCCTGCGATTCATAACAGGGTTCAATGACTTACCGGTGAGGCTCGACATGCGGCTCTCCTCTCAAATCTCGTCGGGTTTCGGTTACCCAACAGGCCATCCTTCGCCGTGTTCGGCGTTCGCAAAATAGTAGACGCTTTAGTTAAGGAAAGTGGCGATTATTTCAACTTTTCTTTGGCCTCAGGTTTTTATCCATATTTCTGCGTATTTTTGCCGCTTTATGCATGACTGCCACTTTATTGTGTAAAAGTAATGTTTCCATTCTGTTACAAGCGTCCTCGCCCTGAATAAAAGAGCCTCACCGGTTGCGTTTTATACGCTCTTAGGCGGCGATGTACTTGCCGTCCTGAATCACATAGGCCGTAGCGGGCTTCTCGACCTGGCCCTCGTCGTTCCAGGTGAGCTCGCCGGTCAGGCCATCGATCTTGATCTTGCGCATGGCCTTGGCAAGGTCGGCGGCAATGTCGGCACCG
>URTZ01000143.1 GCA_900550825.1 uncultured Collinsella sp.
GCCGCCCGCGAAGGAGCGCGTGCACCAACCGGCGAGCGTCGACGTGTCGTGCGTCGAGGTGTACAGAATCTTGCCCGGCGTGGGATACACGCCGTTACGGACGTCGTAATCGCTAAACTCCAGCACGTCCATACCGGGGAAGCCGCAGGTCGAAGCCATGGCGCGAACGCCGGGCGTCAGGTAGCCCAAGTCCTCGGCGATAAAGTTGAGCGGCCCCAGCTCGTCATAGGCAGTCTGGAACAGATCCTTGCCCGGACCCGCCAGCCAGCGGCCGTCGGCGCAGGCCTTACCTGCGGGAATGCTAAAGTAGCTGTGGAATCCCAGGAAGTGGTCCAGGCGCACGCGGTCGTAGAGCGAGAACGCGCGACGCAGACGGTCCATCCACCAGCGGTAGCCGTTCTCCTTCATGTGATCCCAACGGAAGGTGGGGTTGCCCCACACCTGGCCCTCGGGCGCAAAATTGTCGGGCGGCGCGCCAGAGATCTCAATCGCCTTGCCGGTATCGGATAGCCAGAAGTTCTCGGGCTCGCTCCATGCGTCTGCCGAATCGTCCGAGACGTACATCGGGATATCGCCGATGACCTCGATGCCTTTCTTGTGCGCATAGTTCATGAGCTCGCACCAGGCAAGGTCAAAGCGGTACTGCATGTACGCCTGCAGCTCTGCCTCGTCGTGGAAACGCTTGTCGTCAATTAGGTGCTCGTTGTAGCGCGCGACATCGGCCGGCCAATCGTGGCGCGACTCGCCTTCAAAGTACTTTTTGACGGCCATATAGACGCAGTATTTCTCGAGCCAATCGGCGTTGCGATGCTTAAACGCCGTGTAGAGCGGGTCTGCATCCTCGCCGCCTCGGGCCTTCCAAGTCTCAAAGTCGGCCGCCAGCTCCTCTTGGCTTTCGGGCAGTAGGTCAATATTGCCCGAAAAGGCCGAAGGCCCAGCGTAAGGGGAGCGGAAGAAGTCCGTCGGGTTGACAGGCAGGACCTGCCAGTAGCGCATGCCCATAGCGGCCATATGGTCGATAAAACGACGCGTGGGCGCGCCGATCGTGCCGGGCTTACCGTCGTCGGTCGGCACCGATGTGATATGGCACACAACGCCCGCACCGTGATCGAGCGGCTCCTGCAGGCGCTCCTCGGTATGGTGATAGATGATCGATGAGCCCAGCGGGTACAGGTCGAGCGTAACCATGCCGTTGTGGATTTCGCACTCGTGGCCGCTGATCACGTCGCTTGCACATTCGCCGAGCGCCGGGATCGTCACGCAGTGCGAATTGCGCAGGCTGCGGTTGATGATAACCGTCGCGGACTCGCCATCCTTGCCCGTGCGGTTGTATGCCAGCACCTCGTCGTTGAGCGCGAAGGCCTTGATCTCGCCGTCGATCATAAACGGCAGTGCGCGGCGTACGGCGGAGGCGTTTTTGACAATAGCCAGCGTGTCGAAGTCGTGCAGTTGGTCCTTGGTCGGCAGGGTGCGGCGGTTGCCCGGATCGGTGAGGCCCTCCAAGCCGTATTCGTCGCCGTAATAGATCGAGGGCACACCCGGGAAGGTCATCTGCATGAGCGTGGCGAGCCAAAAGCGGCTCTTGGCCAGCCCCATCGCGTTCTCGTCCAGGCGCCATTTGCTGCGCTCGCACTCGGGTAGCTGCGACTCGTCGGGGCCGCCGCCGAGCACCGAGATGATGCGCGGACGGTCATGGCTCGAAAGCAGATTGAGCGCGCAGGACAATGCCTCACTCGGGTAGTTCTCGCGCAGGGTCTCGATATCCTCGGCGGCTTCGTAGGCGTTCTTGTAGCCCATCAAAAAGCCGATGACCATGTCGCGGAAGGGATAATCCATAGCAGAGTCCAGCTCGGTGCCCTGCAGGTAGCGGCGCAGATGGCCGTAGCTAATCTTGTTGGAGGCGTCTTCCCAGACTTCGCCGAGCAACAGTGCGTCAGGCTTTTCGGCAAGTACGGCCTTCTTGATCTCGGCCAGGAAGTCGTCGGAAAGCTCGTCGGCGACGTCAAGGCGCCAACCATGGGCACCGGCGCGCAGCCATTTGCGGATCACGCCGTCCTTGCCCAGGAGCCTCTCGCGTACCAGCTCGGACTTCTCGTTGATGGCCGGCATGTTGCCCACGCCCCACCAGCAGTCATACGAACCGTCCTCATGGAAGTAAAACGCATCGCGCCACGGCGAATCCTCGCTTTGCCAGGCACCCACGCCAGGGTAGTTGCCGTAGCGGTTGAAATAGATCGAGTCGTCGCCCGTGTGGTTGAAGACGCCGTCCAGGATGATGGAGATGCCCAGCTTCTCGGCTGCCTGGCACAGCTCGGTAAAGTCCTGCTCGGTGCCCAGAATCGGGTCGATCTTGGTGTAGTCGGCCGTGTCGTAGCGGTGGTTGCTCGCGGCTTCAAAGATGGGGTTGAGGTAGATGGCCGTAAAGCCCAGCTCGGCGATGCGGGGCAGGTCTTCCTGGATACCCTTGAGTGAGCCGCCGTAGAAGTCCCAGGTCTTGATGGAGCCGTCCTCGGCGCGCTCGTACACGGGCGGCTCGTTCCAGTCCTCGACCATCCGGCGCTGAATGCCCTTGCGCGGTTTTTCGAGTTCGGCCATTGTGCGCTCGCGCCAATGCTCGTCACGGGCGTAGCGGTCGGGGAAGATCTGGTACACCATGCCGCGCTCGTACCAAGTGGGGCGGTTCTCGCGGTGCTTATAGACGGTAATCTGGAAGGACGGCACCTCGGCGTAGTCGTAGGTTACGCCCTCGCCGCCGGTGCGGCCCTGGGGCGCGCCCAGGCGAACCTCGGGCTGGCCCTCGATGTTGCAGATAAAGCTGTACCAGATAAGACAGGGCTCAGTGCACTCAAGCTCTACGGTAAATATGCCGTCGCCCTCGTGCGTCATGGGATACAGAGACTCACCGATTTCATCGACCCAGGTGCGCAGGGTGAGCGTTGCCTGGTTGGGGTCGGCATCCTCCAAAATCACCGATAGCGAAACGGAAGTTCCAGTGGTCACAGCGCCAAACGGAGTACGAAACTGCGGCAGACGGCTGTTGTGAATCAATCTCATAATTCGGTCCAGTTCAATAGAATCACGGCCTGCGGGCCATGGGCTTTACGCACAGAATATAAGTATATCTGTTGTACACAGGGTGTATAAACAACATCCGTTTATCATCGGCGAACGGTTGTCCTAGAAAATCGTTTTACCAACTATCTACAGAGAAGGGGCGCTCGGTTGGAGCGCCCCTTATTTAGGGTTTTGATTAGGTTTTAGATCGTCTGTGGGCTAGCGGCGCTTGCGGGTGGCCGTTGCCTTACGGACGGAGGTCTTCTTGGTCGGGGCCTTTTCCTCGGCCGGAACAGCGGGGGAGACCGGGGTCTCCTTGGCGGGCTTGGTCTTTGCCGTAGCCTTCGGAGCGGTCTTGACCTCTGCGGCCTTCGGAGCAGGCTCGGCCTTTACTGCGGGCTTGTCCTCGTCCTTTGCCTCTGCCTTGGGAGCAGCAGCCTTGGTCGTGGTCTTTTTGGCCGTCGTCGTAGAGCGCTTGCGGGTGGTGGTCTTGGCGGCCGGCTTTGCCTCGACGGCGGCCTCAGTCTTTACCTCGGGAGCAGCTTCGGCTTCGGCGGCCTTCTTGGCAGCGGCGGTCGTGTGCTTGCGCGTAGTCGTTGTCTTGGCAGCGGTGGTCTTGGTTGCCGCTGCCTTGGTCGCTGGGGCCTTCTTGGCCGTCGTCTTGCGAGTCGCGGTCTTCTTCGCAGCAGGCTTCACCTCGGGCTCGGGCTTGGGCTCGGGAGTAGCCTCGACCTTCGCCTCGAGATCGGCCTTAACGGGCTCAGCTTCAACCGGCTTCTCTTCGGCCTTGGGCTCCTCAACAGCCGCAGGCTTCTCGGCCGCAGGCTCAACCACAGCCGCCGGCCTCTCAATCTCCGGATGCATAAAGAAGTACAGGTCCAGATATTTATCGGCCGAGCGCGTCCAGCTAAAGTCCTGGCTCATGGCCTGCGTGACCAGCTGGTTCCAGGCGTCGCGGTTATCCCAGAACAGGCGCGCCGCACGGAATACCGCGTCGCCCATCTCGTCGCCGTTAAAGTTGCTAAACGAGAAGCCCGTGCCCTCGCCGGTAAACTCGTTGTACGGGATCACAGTGTCCTTCAGACCACCGGTCTCGCGAACAATCGGCAGGGTGCCGTAGCGCATGGCGATAATCTGCGACAGGCCGCAGGGCTCAAACTTCGAAGGCATCAGGAACATATCGGCGGCGGCATACATACGCTGCGACAGCGCAGGATCGAACTCGATGCGTGCGGCCATGGTGCCGGGGTACTTGTCCTGGAAGTAGCGCAGGCCGTCCTCGTAGTCGCGGTCGCCGGTGCCCAGCACCGCCACCTGCACGCCGCCGGACAGGATGCGGTCGAGCGCGTACATGACCAGATCCATGCCCTTCTGGCGCGTCAGGCGCGTGACCATCACCATGAGCGGACGGTCGTCGCGAACCTCGAGGCCCAGTTCCTCCTGCAGCTTGGCCTTGCACACGGCCTTGCCGGAACGGTCCTCCACGGTGTAGTTGGCGGCAATTCGCTTGTCTGTTGCCGGGTCAAAGCCCGCAACGTCAATGCCGTTCAAAATGCCCTGCAGCGCGTAGGAACGCTCGCGCAGTACGCCGTCCAGGCCCTCGCCAAACTCGGGCGTCTGGATCTCGTTGGCATAGGTGGGGCTCACCGTGGTGATGGCGTCGGCATAGCGCAGGGCGCCCAGCATGTAGTTGATGCTGCAGGCGTCGCAACGCAGCTGCGAGGCGGCCGCCGGAATGTGCGCCACACCAAGGATGTCCTCCATCACGGTGTCGCTAAACTGGCCCTGGAACGCCACGTTGTGGATCGAGAACACGGTCTTGACGCGGTCATACAGCGACAGGCCCTGGTAGAACTCGCGCAAAAACACGGGCGCCAGCGCCGTCTGCCAGTCGTTGCAGTGCAGGATGTCGCACTCAAAGCCGGCGGGCAGGTGCTGCAGGCTCTCGGTGATGGCCTTGGAGAAGAACGCAAAGCGCTCGCCGTCGTCAAAGAAGCCGTACGGATAGTCGCGCGCGAAGTAGCGCTCGTTGTCGATGAACATATAGGTGACGCCGTCGTGCTCGAGCTTCTCGAGTCCGCAGTACTCATTGCGCCAGCCCAGGCTCACGTAAAAGTCGGAGAAGTGCTCCATCTGCGACTTGTACTCGTCCTTGATGGTGGCGTACTTGGGCACCATCACGATAACCTCGGCGCCGGCGCGCACGAGCGCCGCAGGCAGCGA
>URTZ01000144.1 GCA_900550825.1 uncultured Collinsella sp.
CGCTGGATCAGGACCTCGCGCAGGGCGTCGCCGTCGAGCACGCTGAGTTCCTCGAGGTCTTCGTCGTCCTCGTCATCGTCGACAGATTTGCTGGGGGCCTCCTGGGGTACCAGCGAGGCGGCCTTGATGTCCAAAAGGGTTGCCGCGACCAGCAAAAAGTCGCTCGCCACGTCCAGGTCCAGCGCCTCGATGCGTTCGGCCTCGGCAAGGTACTGCTCGGCCACCTCGCTGATGGAGATGGCGCCGATATCTACTTTTTGGCGGGTTACCAGCTGCAGCAGCAGGTCGAACGGTCCGCTGTAGACCTGCGTCGACACGCGATACGACATCTTCGACCTCCTTTGACGGTGCCTTCGCGGCGCGGTTTGGGTGCATGTTGCGACCGTTTTGCACGGTCGACCTGTAAGTTTACCTTAGATGCCGGCGATTGCGAAGTTGAGCAGCTGCTCAGCAAGCGGATACACGGTAACGTCGAAATAGCGGCCGATCACGTCGATGCCGGTCCACATGGGCAGCAGATACAAAACCAGGATGAGGATGGGCATAGCGTATTGCTGCAGGCGGTAGTAGTTGGCGAGCGCCTTGCCCTTGAGGAAGGGCACGATGATCGACGAGCCGTCGAGCGGTGGGATCGGGATGAGGTTAAAGAACGCGAGCGATAAGTTGACCACGATAAAGGTGGCGCCGAAGTTCATGATCTGTGACGCCAGGGCAAATGACATGCTGGTGTAGAGGCTGCCATAGGTCAGGCGCATGAGGGCGGCGGCAAGACAGGCGAGCGCGATGTTCGATGCGGGGCCGGCCACGCTCACCAGGACCTCGTCGCGCTTGGGGTGCTTGAGGTTGTTGAGGTAGACGGGAACGGGCTTGGCGAAGGCGAACACCGGGCCTCCGGCGGCGAGCATCAGCAGCGGCAGGAGGATGGTGCCAAACGGGTCGACATGGTTGAGCGGGTTGAGCGAGACGCGTCCGCGCGAACGGGCCGTCATATCGCCGAGTGCCCAGGCCGCGGCGGCGTGCGCGCTCTCGTGGATCACGATGCCCAAGATGACGGCGACCGCGCTGGCGAGCAGGTTCATGAAGTAGCTGCTGGACATAACGATCCCCTAGCGGACGCGGCGCGAGGCGCGCGTGAGCAGGTAATCGGCCACAAATAGAATCACGGCCACGATGGCGTAATCCAGGCGGAACACGCCGCCAAAGGGAGAAGTGATGACGCCGTAGCCGGCGATGGCGCTCGGCAGTGCGCGCGAAAGCTCGACGACAAAGCCCACAATCTGCAACTTGGCGGTGAGGCCGCTAAAGCACAGCAGCACGGTCATCGCGCTCATAAAGATGCCGCAGATGCGACAGGCGATGGCGATGATGCTCATCGCCACGGCGGTGGCTTTACGAGAGTTCACGCGCGGTCTCCTCTTCGATCTGGGTGGAAAGCTCCAGCCATTCATCCTCGAGCTTGGGTAGCTCTTGCTTAAGGCCGTTATATTCCCCCAGCGCGGCGTTGAACTTATCCTGATCGGCATAAAGCTCTTCGCTTGCCATCAATTCCATAAGCTCGTCATAGCGGGCACGCTTTTTGTCGAGCTCCGTCTCGATCTTCTTAAGCTGGTTGCGCACGCCTTTGAGCTTTTTATTGAGCGCTGCGCGGGCTTGGGCCTCAGCGCGCTTTTGCTCCTTGGTCTTTTTGCCCTCGGCAGGCTTGGGGGCAGCTGCGGGGGTGTCGGCCTGGGCGGCGCAGGCTTTGGTGGACTTGGCCGTGGCCGGTGCACTCTCCCCTGCCGCCTCGGCGGCGGCGCGGGCTGCGAGGTCCTCGCGCTTGTAGAGGTAGTAGTCGTAGTCGCCGTCGTAGACCGTGACCTTGCCATCGCGGATGTCTATGACGCGGTTGGCAACGGCGCGTACCAGGTGCTCGTCGTGGCTGATCAGCACGATGGTGCCGGGGAAGTTTTGCAGGGCGTTCTCGAGCATGTCTACCGAGTCGATGTCCAGGTGGTTGGTGGGCTCGTCCAGGCACAGGAGCGCCTCGGGGGCCACGAGCATCTTGGCCAGGGCCAGGCGCGCCTTTTCGCCACCGGAGAGGACGCGAACCTGCTTCTCGATGGAATCGTTGTCGCTAAACAGGAAGGCGCCCAGCAGGCTGCGCTGCTGCGGCACGGTCCACTTGGGCGTGACGGTGTCGATCTCTTGCAGGACGGTATTGGACTCGGTCATGCCCTCGAGCGCGTGCTGGGCGTAATAGGCCACACCCACGTTGGTGCCCAGGTCGCGCGTGCCGGTAGTGGGCGGCTCCAGGCCGGCGAGAATCTTCATGAGCGTGGACTTGCCGGCGCCGTTGGGGCCGACGAGTGCCACGTGCTCGCCGCGGTAGAGCTTGAGGTCGATGTCGCTGTAGATGTGCTTGTTGCCGTAGGACTTGGACACGCCCTCCAGGCCGACGACCATGTCGCCGGAGCGCGGCGGGTCAGGGAACTTAAAGTCGATGTGCTTGTGGCCCTCGGGCAGGATGACAAGTTCCTTTTTAATCTGCTCGATCTTACGGATGCGCTCCTGCGCCTGGGCGGCCTTGGTGGGCTTATAGCGGAATTTGTCAACGAAGACCTGCATGTGGGCGATGTCGCGCTCCTGGGCGGCTCGCTTGGCGCGCATCTGTTCCAGGTTGTCCTCGCGCTGCTTGAGGTAGCTGCTGTAGTTGCCGGTGTAGGTGGTCACGCGACGGTTTTCGAGAGCGGCGACGTGGTCGACGCAGGCGTCCATGAAGGCACGGTCGTGACTGACGATGAGGACGGCGCCGTCGTAGTTGGCGATAAAGCCGCGCAGCCACTGGACGCTTTCGAGGTCCAGGTGGTTAGTAGGCTCGTCCAGAAGCAGCAGGTCGGGGTGGCGCAGGAAGAGCTTGGCAAGCGCGATGCGCATCTGCCAGCCGCCCGAGAACTCGGAGCACGGGCGCTCAAAGTCGGTGACCTTAAAGCCCAGGCCGGACAGGATTTTGCGGGCGTTGCTCTCGAGCTCGTAGCCGCCCAGGTGCTCAAAGCGGTCCTGGACCTGGCCGTACTCGTTAAGGAGCGCGTTGACGTCCTTGCCCTGTTCCGAGAGCTCGGTGATCTGGGCCTGAAGTTCGTTGGCGCGCTCGCCCATGCGGCGAATTTCCTTGGCGGCGGCCATGACCTCGGCGAGGATGGTGGTGTCCTTTTGCTCCAGGTTGGTTTCTTGCTCTAGATAGCCCACCTGGCAGTCCTTGGCGTACTGGACCTGGCCGGCGTCGGGGCTGTCGATGCCCATGATGATCTTGAGCATGGTGGTTTTACCGGCGCCGTTGGGACCCACGAGGGCGAAACGCTCGCCGGGGTTGATCTGGAAGGACGCGCCGCTAAAGAGGACGCGTGCGCCGAAGCTTTTTTCGATCTTGTCGACCAGAAGGATCATGGTGCCGCCTTTGACCTTGTGTGCCTATATGAAAAAAGGCCCCAACTTGCGTTGGAGCCTCATTCAATGCTCGGGTGGAGACGAGGGGGATCGAACCCCTGACCTCTTGACTGCCAGTCAAGCGCTCTCCCAGCTGAGCTACGCCCCCGTGCGAAGAAGTACTATACGGGAACTCGCACGGCGATGCAAGGACAATTTTGGAAAAACTTTCGCGGGTGCCGCTCTGAACGGCTTGCCTAGGTCCGGTCGTGACCCTTCCCGTCCTGCCTACGTCAAAACTATGCCGGTTTACTACGATGAATCCGGGCTGTGCGACCACACTTGACTTTTAGCGAAATTGCCAAGCGTTCTACCTGCTGTTTTGTAAGCGGCAAATTTGGCGTGCTCGGTGGTCATCGATTCATCGTAGTAAACCGGCATAGTTTTGAAGTGACAGAACAGACAGATGCCCTCGCGAGGCCCAAATTGACGCGTACGGATATGCTACATGCCTATTTCGAGCCAGTTGGAAAGCACGTTGGCGCGTAGTCTAGTTTCTGCGCACCGCATCGCCTTAGTTTTTGGCTTGTAGTTCAGCCCCAAGCGATCGCACACACTGTGAATGATGGTATCAAGTTGATTGTGATCATTGAGCATGTCATGGGTTACTAGAATTACGTCGTATCCCATGCTTTGCAAGGCGGTCATTCGAGTGGCATCGTGGTCGAGCACTGCGCCCGAGCCGTGAACCACCTCTCCCTGAATTTCGATGATAACGGCCTTCATCGTTATTGGGTTTACTATCACGATGTCGCCGTAGCACTCTTTCTGACCTGCTATCTGTCGGGCCGAAACTGATAGCGGCGTTAGATCATTGACGTAAATGTTATTGAATCCTGCTCCACCCTGTCGCCTTGGTTGACTGAGCAACATGATCCCGGCCACCTCAAGCGGAGACGCAGCGACACCAATTACTTGCTGGGCGGCCTCGTAGAATTGCCTCCCCCACATTTCACTCTTTACCCTAGCTGCGAATCTCTGCAATTCTTCAATCTCAATGAGGGGTTTTCTCATCCAGAGCGATGTTCCCTTCCCTCTCTCTTTATTGTTTTCTTCCCCTCCCTGGTGGCCCATTTCGTCGCTCTTTGGCTGTGCGGTTGCATAGACGCGCTTCCAGGGTGGCTCATCCTGGGCCTCATCAAGCTCAAATAACTTTTCGGTGCTAGGGCACGCTTCATCCGAACTTGCCAGTTCAAGGGCAAGTTCGGATGAAGCAGATGGCTTGAAAATGGAGAACCAGCCACAGAATTCGTACATTGCTAGCACCAAGTCACTATGAGATATGTTGCGTGTCATGGTGAATAGCGTATTGAGCGGATCTGAAACACTGAAGCCCATACCGGTATCGATGGATATATTGTCTGCATAAGCCTCATTCCATCGAATGGTGTGTCGCAGATCGGAATGCAAGTTACTTCGTGTTGATGCTGCCGTGATAATTGGAGCCTTGAGAACGTCGACCACGAAGGGCGACTGGGATAAGGCTCGCCAACCGTCTTCGGAGTTGGGCAGGCGTGGATAGAGGTCGCGCACCTGGGGCGGGCAGCGCCAGTAGCGGAATGCGGTGTTTGCGCAGACGATCTCGTCCATGTTGGTCTCCCCTGGGATTGGCCGCAGGCTGTGCGGGTTGCGGGTGAGGCCGATTATCTATGGGGCCATCATGCGGGTAAGTTCCGGAAGCTGACCAAACACTGACCAAAAGCTAGACGGGTTTTGCTAAATGGTAGAAGCATGTAGTAAAACCGACGCTCCTATAAGTTGTCAATAGGCAGTTTGCGGGAGCGCTCCCTTC
>URTZ01000145.1 GCA_900550825.1 uncultured Collinsella sp.
GCTTCTGGTCTGCGGATTGTTTTCAGGGGTTAGCCTGTACGGCCTTCTACCGCCACGTAGCAATCAGGGTATCTGGGGTGGACGGCGGCTTGGCTACGAGCTGGGTCTGAAAATCTGAACGGATGGGTGTCGTTGCTGAAAGTGCAGACGTTGCTGGTGGCGATCACTTTGGGACTCGGATTTCCACTTGCTAGCAAAAAGGCCTCCGGAGCTGTTGCTCTGGAGGCCTTTCGTTTACTTGCAAATGCGCGCGTTAGTTGTTCTTGGTCAGGCGCTCGACGTCGTGGGCGATCATGTATTCCTCGTCGGTGGGGATGACCATAACCGTGACGGAAGAGCCGGCGGCGCTGATGACCTGTGGGCCGTTGCCCACGGCCTCGCGGTTCTTGTTGTTGTCGATGCGCACGCCCAGCCACTCGAAGCAGTCGCAGAAAGCCTTGCGGATCGACCAGTCGTTCTCGCCGATGCCGGCGGTAAAGGTAATGGTGTCCACGCCCGCCATGGAAGCGATCATGGAACCGGCCTGCTGCATAGCCTTGTAGGCGAACATATCGAAGGCGAGCAGGCAGCGCTCGTCGCCCTCGGAGGCGCGCGTGCGGATGTCGCGGGCGTCGTTGGAGATACCCGAAATGGCAAGCAGGCCGGACTGCTTGTTCATCATGTCGTCGACTTCCTGGTAGCTGTAGCCGCCCTCGCGCTGCAGGTAGCACACGGTAGCCGGGTCAATGGAACCGCAGCGGGTACCCATCATCAGACCGTCGAGCGGTGTGAGACCCATCGTGGTGTCGCGGCACACGCCGTCCTCGATGGCGGCGAGCGAAGCGCCATTGCCCAAATGGCACGAAAGCAGACGGTGGCAGCACGAGCCCAGGATCTCCTTAGCCATCATCCACTCGTAGCGGTGGCTCGTACCGTGGGCACCGTACTTGCGCACGTGGTACTTGTCGCACACATCCTTGGGCAGAGCGTAGGTGTAGGCAACCTCGGGCATGGTCATGTGGAACGAGGTATCGAAGACCGCCACGTTGGGCAGCTCCGGATACTTCTCGCGGCAATACTCAATCGCCGCGGCCTCGCCGTAGTTGTGCAGCGGAGCAAGCGGTGCCACCTCAAGAATCTTGGCCATGACCTCATCGTCGACGACCGCGGAATCATCGAAGTGCCAGCCGCCCTGAACGATACGATGTCCAATGCCATCAATCGTAAAGTCAGTCTTCTCGAGCTCCTCGAGCACGCGCGCAATGGCGCAGCGATGATCCGGGAAGGGGACCTCCTCGGTTTGCTTGGCGCCACCGTTCTCGGAGTGGCCAAAGATGCCCATGTCCGAACCGATACGTTCGCAGTTGCCCTTGGCGAAAACCTCTCGGGTATCGGTATCCAAAAGCTGATATTTAAGGCTTGAGCTACCGGCGTTGACAACAAGTACGTTCATGAGACTCCTTTGCAGTGCGATACGGTCGGCGCAGACCCCTTAAGGCGGCCGCATGTTAATAAGAAGTTATCACACCTTGATAAATATCTATCAGGCATATCGCCCAACGAGCACAAAAGAGGGGCCAAACGGCATTTGGCCGCCCAGCCCCTCCCCTCTTGTAATTACTTGCCGTTGACGATGCGCTCGACGTCGGAAGCGATCATGAACTCCTCGTCCGTGGGAATGACGAAGATCTTGACCTTGGAATCCTTGGCGGACAGGCACCAAGCGCCGTCGCCACGCAGGGCGTTGCGGGCATGATCCATCTTGACACCCATAAAGGCCAGACGGTCGGCCACGCCAGCGCGAACGGCCGGAGCGTGCTCGCCGATGCCGGCAGTAAAGACCAGGGTGTCCATGCCGCACATGGAGGTGGCCATCTCGGCGGCCTTAGCGGCAATCTTGTAGACGAACATATCGAAGGCGAGCTGAGCCTCGGGGTCGCCGGCAGCGGCGAGCTCCTCGACGTTGCGGCAGTCGTTGGTCTTGCCACCGGTCACAGCCAAAAGGCCAGACTTCTTGTTCATCATCTCATCGACCTCGTCGAAGGTGTAGCCGCCCTCGCGCTGCAGGTAGCACACGGTAGCCGGGTCGATGGAGCCGCAGCGGGTGCCCATCATGACGCCGTCGAGCGGCGTTAAGCCCATGGTGGTGTCCATGCACTTGCCGTCCTCGATGGCGCACAGGGAAGCGCCGGAACCGATGTGGCACACGACGACCTTGCGAGCCTCGCCGTTGGTCATCTCGGCAACCTTCTTGGAGATGTAGCGGTAGCTGGTGCCGTGGGCGCCGTACTTACGGATGTGCAGCTTGTCGCAAACATCCTTGGGCAGGGCGTAAGTCTTGGCGACCTCGGGCATGTTGAAGTGGAAAGCGGTGTCGTAGACCGTGACGTTGGGCAGGTCGGGATACTGCTCGAGGCAGTACTCGATAACGTTGGCCTCGGGGTTGTTGTGCAGCGGCGCCAGCGGAGCGACCTCGCGGATCTTGGCGAGGACGTCCTCGTCGACGAGGGAGGAATCGCCGAAGTACCAACCGCCCTGAACGATACGGTGGCCGATGCCCTCGATCTTGACGCCGTTGGCCTCGAGGTCCTTCAGGACAACCTCGATGGCGACCTTGTGGTCGGGGAACTCGATGTTCTCGGTCACCTTCTTGGAACCGTTGGCAGCGTGGGTGAAGGTACCGCCGGTAAAGCAGACGCGCTCGCAGGAGCCCTTTGCGGACACCTTGTGGGACTTGGTATCGATGACCTGATACTTAAGGGTCGAAGATCCTGCGTTGACGACCAGAACGTTCATGTGTCTCCCTACTAACAGGCGGTGTGGCGCCGCCAGGTTACATACGCTTCAATAATAAACCCAAACGCCCTCGCGCTCGGGTTTATTGCGTTGATATATAAGTTATCGGTGCTTGAGCTTCCGTTTCATTGCAAGGAAGAAGCGTCCTCAGATGAGGTTCTCGCCCAGGTTCTTGCCGCCGAGGACGTGCATGTGGAAGTGCATGACGGTCTGACCGGCGTTGACGCCCTTGTTGGAGATGACGCGGAAACCGTCCTCCAGACCCTTGGCCTTGGCGACCTCCTGGATGGCGTGGGCCATGGCGCCCATGGTCTCGGCGGGCACGTTATCGGCGATGTCACTGTAGTGCTTCTTGGGGATCACGAGCGTGTGGACCGGCGCCTGGGGATTGAGGTCGTCGAACGCGATGACCTGGTCATCCTCGTAGACGACGGTCGAGGGGATCTCGTGGTTGGCAATTTTGCAGAAGATGCAATCACACATGGTTGGTTCCTTTCTCACAGACCAAGGTAATTATATTTGGTCGGGATGGTTAGAACGAAAGGTTGTCGTCGGTGTTGGCGGCTTCGCCGTCGGCGAGCACGTCGTTGCCGTCGCCGTCCTTCAGGAGCACCGAGACCTTCTGCTCGGCATCGGACAAGCGGGTACGCAGGCTCTTGAGGAGCTCGACGCCGCGGGTATAGCTCTCAAGCGACTCCTCGAGCTCCATATCACCCGACTCCAAGCTGCGGATGATGAGCTCCAACTCCTGTGAAGCCTGCTTGTACGTAAGCTGCTCGACCGGGGTCTTCTCTGCCATATCTGTTTCCTTTCCTAAAGGTTTATCGCTATGAAACGCGGCCTACTCGACCGTATCGACCGTTGCCGCCACGTTGCCGTCTGCCATGCGCACGCGAATGGCGTCACCGGGCTTAAAGGTCTTGGCGCTCGTGGCCACCCCATCATCGCTGTACGCGATGGAATAACCACGGGCAAGCACCTTGAGCGGCGACAGGGCATCGAGCGAGGCTGCCGCACGGCCCAGGTCGGATGCTGGCTTGTTGAGCATCGTGCGCCCCTGATGCTCCAGGCGGGAGCTTGCGAGCGTGAGCGCATGGCGCTTGCCATCGAGTCCTGAGGTGCTTGCGATCAAGCGCTCGGGCAGACGCTCAAAGTTGGAGCGGAATGCCCCAACCGAACGCGTTATGGCGCCGGACAAACGATCGACCGTCAGGGCAAGCTCAGACTCGCGACGCTCAACCATAAACGTTGGGTCGTTGAGGCACGGGCGGCACGCAGCCGCATCGAGCGCATCGCCCAAGCGAGCCGTATAGGTATCCCAGGCACGGCGACCGCGCTGATCGAGCATCTCCAGGTCGACCTGGGCCGACCCAATCATCGATGCCATCGCGGCACCCAGACGCTGATGGCGCGCCTCGAGCACATCGGCCAACTCCGTCATGGCCGGCGCCACCGATTCGGCCGCCGCCGTGGGCGTGGAGGCGCGGCGGTCGCTCACCATGTCGCAAATCGAGGTATCGGGCTCATGGCCAATGCCGGTCACCACGGGCACAGGGCAAGCCGCCACCGCGCGGGCAAGCTCCTCGTCGTTAAAGGTCATGAGGTCCTCGAAGGAACCGCCACCACGCACGAGCAAAATACAGTCGGGCGCCGGCGTAATGGCAGCGGCGCGGCGCAAGCCTTCAATAAGCTCTGCCGGCGCACCCTCGCCCTGGACCTTTGCGCCCACGCAGACGAGCTCGACGAGCGGGTTGCGTCGGCGCAGCGTACGCTTGACGTCGTCGATTACCGCACCGGAAAGCGAGGTGACAACCGCCACGCGTGAGCAGAACACCGGGATGCGGCGTTTGCGCGCTTCGTCCATCAGGCCCTCGCGGCGTAGCTTTTCGGCCAGTTGCGCCACTTGTTGACGCAGCAGACCCTCCCCCGCCAGCGAAAACGAGCGAGCGACAAAGCTCATACGACCCGTGGGCTTATAGAGGTTGAAGCTGCCCTTAAAGCTCACCTGCATGCCGTCACGCAGATCGAAGGTACGCTTGAGATAGGCGCCCTTCCAGATGATGCAGTCGACGGCGGCCGAGTCGTCTTTAATCTGGAAGTAGCAGTGGCCGCTTCGGGCGTTGGGACCACGGAAACCCGTGACCTCGCCCAGGACACTCAGCTGCGGAATGGCATCGAGCGCACCAGCGGCGATCTCCACCGCCTGGCTCACGCTGAGCTCCTTGCGCTCCTGATCGTCCGAGCCGTCAAATTCGGCGGAAACGGCATTGCCGGTTAGATTCCAGCCTGCCACGCAGCCTCCTTTCGTCATCGTGCACAAGGGCTTCGGCCCTGCGCAAATTCAAGTCCAACACATAGTACAGCGCCGCGGGGACACGAATCCCCGCGGCGCC
>URTZ01000146.1 GCA_900550825.1 uncultured Collinsella sp.
GGAGCGACGCGTACTTTGGTACGCGAGCGACGGCTTGAACGGCAAGATGGGGTGCTTGCGACCCGCGCAGCGTCGAGCAGTTACGCGGTTTGGAAAACCGCGTAACGATCTAGTCGCGCGTCAGCTTGCGGTGGATACGATGCGGCTGGGCTGCGTCCTCGCCAAGGCGCTCGATGCGGTTGGCCTGATAGGCCTCGAAGTTGCCCTCAAACCAATACCAGTTGCCCGGATTCTCGTCGGTGCCCTCCCACGCTAGAATGTGCGTGGCGACGCGGTCCAGGAACATACGGTCGTGGCTAATGACCACCGAGCAGCCCGGGAACTCGAGCAGCGCCGCTTCGAGTGAGGACAGCGTCTCGACGTCGAGGTCATTCGTGGGCTCGTCGAGAAGCAGCAGGTTGCCGCCCTGCTTGAGCGTAAGCGCCAAGTTCAGACGGTTGCGCTCGCCACCGGAGAGTACGCCGGCGCGCTTCTGCTGGTCCTGGCCTTTAAAGCCAAAGCTCGCCACATAAGCACGGCTCGGAACCTCGGTCTCACCGACCATCATGTGGTCCAGGCCATCCGAGACGACCTCCCACAGGTTCTTATCGGGGTCGATGCCGGAACGGTTCTGATCGACATAGGAGATCTTGACGGTCTCGCCCACCTCGAGCTCGCCCGAAGTCAGCGGCTCCAGGCCCACGATGGTCTTGAACAGCGTGGTTTTGCCCACACCGTTGGGGCCGATGACACCCACGATACCGTTGCGCGGCAGGGTGAACGATAGGTCGTCGATGAGCACACGGCCATCGAACTCCTTGTGCAGGTGATGAGCCTCGAGCACCTTGTTGCCCAGACGCGGGCCCACGGGGATGCGGATGTCGGTCCAGTCGAGCTTCTGGCTTGCGCGGGCCTCGGCCTCCATCTCCTCGTAACGAGCCAGACGGGCCTTGTTCTTGGCCTGGCGAGCCTTGGGCGAGCTGCGTACCCACTCGAGCTCGGCCTCCATGCGCTTGGCGAGCTTGGCGTCGCGGTTGCCCTGCGCCTCGATACGGGCGGCCTTGGTCTCCAGATACGTGGAGTAGTTGCCCTTGTAGGGATAAAGGTGACCGCGGTCTACCTCGCAGATCCACTCGGCAACGTTGTCCAGGAAGTAGCGATCGTGCGTGACGGCAAGCACCGCGCCCTGGTAGTTGTGCAGGAAGTGCTCGAGCCACAGGATCGATTCGGCGTCCAGGTGGTTCGTGGGCTCGTCGAGCAGCAGCAGGTCGGGAGCCTCGAGCAGCAGCTTGCACAGGGCCACGCGACGGCGCTCGCCGCCGGAAAGCACGTTGACCGGCATGTCGGAATCGGGCAGCTGCAGGGCGTCCATGGCCTGGCCGAGCTTGGAATCGATATCCCAGCCGTCGGCGGCGTCGATCTCGTCCTGGAGCTTGCCCATCTCGGCCATGAGGGCGTCCATGTCGCAATCCGGGTCGCACATCTCCTCGCCGATCTTGTTGAAGCGATCGACCTTGGCAATCATGTCGCCAAACGCCATGCGCACGTTCTCGATGACGGTCTTGTCGTCGTCAAGCGGCGGCTCCTGCTGCAGGATGCCCACGGTGTAGCCGGGGGTAAGCCTGGCATCGCCGTTGGAGACCTCCTCGATGCCGGCCATGATCTTGAGCAGGGTCGACTTGCCCATACCGTTGGGGCCCACGACGCCGATCTTGGCACCGGGGTAGAAGCTCAGGGTCACGTCGTCAAGGATCACCTTGTCGCCATGGGCCTTACGAGCCTGATACATCTGATAAATGAACTCCGCCACAGTCATTTCTCCTTATCTAGCTGCGGAAATCTTCTCACCCTCTCCGTTTTGGAAAAAGCGGAGAGGCAGTTCGCGCGTTCTAATAAAAAGGGGCATGGTTGCCCATACCCCCTAATACTACCTGGGAAAAGTCCCCCGGAACATACTATGAACTGCGTACGCTAGTTTTCCGCAACCTTAACGAGCGGCTCGCTGCGATTTGCGCCACAACAGATACGAGTAGACGTAGACGGCTCCAACCGAACCAAACGCCAGAACCGCAATCACCGCGGCGACGACTTCACTCGAAAGCACGCTGCCTGCCACGCCCATCACAATCAGGCCAATACCCAGCACCATAAAGCAGGCGCCGCCAAAACGCTGCGTACGGCGCCAGTTCTCGGGATCGGCAAGCGCCCAGGGTGTCTTGATACCGAGCGTATAGTTCTGCTTCACACGCGGCAAGTAGTTGCCTACGCCGATGAACAGCAAACCGACAACACCGGAAATCAGCACGTTGACCGAACCGACCGCCGGCACCACGCCCCAGACCGTAAGCTCTCCCAGCCAGCTTATGGCGCACATGAACAAGGTGAAGGCGATTACGAAGCCCTGGTAGAACTTGCCCGAGGTTCGATATGCCTCACCTTTGGGGTCGATGCGCGGCACCACGCAGAACATTGCGAGAAGCGCCAGAGGCAGCGCGCCGAGCGCGGAGGCCATCCAGCTAGGACCCCAACCGTCGACGGCGCCGTTCGCGCCCCAGTGCGTGGGAATCTGCGCAGGCAAGCTCGGCATCACCATGAGGTGCGCTACGACATTGGCGACGCACAGAGCGACCAGCGCAATCCACACGCGCGACGATACCCCCGTGGGGTGAATGCCCTTGTTTTCGTTATTCATCCTTATCACCTTCCGTGTTTGTAAAACCCATAAACCAGCCAATCAAATCCTGCATGACGGTGGTGTTTAAGCTGTATACGATGTTTTGGCCATGGCGCTCGTCGGTCACCAACCCGGCGTTTTTGAGCGTCGCCAAGTGATGGCTCAGCGACGGCTTACTGATATCGAAATGCTCGGCAAGCTCCCCCGCCGTGCAATTGCCCTCGCGCAGCAACTCCAAAATGCGCCGTCGCGTTGGATCGGCAAGCGCCTTAAATCCCTCTCCCGGCATAAGACCTCCTTTCATCATCTCTCATGACGCGCACACTATACTCGATATTTAGATGTTTGTCTAACTATCTAATACAGGAACATCTATAGAACATTCGTTCGTATTTAGCTACAATGGAAGTTGAAGCAGATGGGCCAGCTCCCTCTATCCGAGAAGGAGATGGACTATGAGTATTGACGATGTCCTGACGTTGTTGTTGCTTGTAATCGCGGCTGTGGAGCTCGGCATCCACATTGGAGGTCGAATGAAATAGCCGCCCCCGCGTAATGCGAAGACGGCCACTTCTCACGCTACAAACGTGTTTGGGAGTTGGCCAACCCGCGGCAACGGGTGCCATCTGCTTCATCTTATGCGAATCCCTGCCTCATTTCAACAAGCCCCTAGGTCTCAAATGGAATCGCGATAATACCTATAATGACGATAGCTAAAACACGATTCGCTTCCCCATCGGAGGATATTTATGACCGAAACCGCAGCCGCAGCCCCCATCGAGACACGCGACACCAAGCTCGAGATTATCATGGGCCGCGAGGCACTCGATAAGCTCGCCAACGCCACGGTGCTGGTACTCGGCTGCGGAGGCGTGGGCTCCAACTGCTGCGAGGCACTCGCCCGCGGCGGCATCGGTCACTTCGTCATTCTGGACAAGGACATCATCGCGCCCAGCAATATCAATCGCCAGGCCATCGCATTTCACAGCACCATCGGCAAGCGCAAGGTCGACGTTATGGAGGCCATGATCAAAGACATCAATCCTGCCGCCACCGTCATCAAGCGTACCGAATACCTGCTAAGCGACAACATCGATGATTTCTTCGCGAGCGTTTTGGAGCAGACAGGCGGCAAGCTCGATTACGTCATCGACGCCATCGACACCATCTCGGCCAAGCTCACCATTGCCAAATATGCTCAGGACCACGACATTCGTTTGGTTAGCTCCATGGGCGGGGCCAACAAGCTCCATCCCGAGTGCCTCCGCTTTGCCGACATTTTCGATACGGTACGTGACCCCATGAGCCGCATCATGCGCAAAGAGTGTAAGAAACGCGGAATCAAGAGCCTACATGTACTGTTTAGCTGCGAGGAATCGGTTAAGACACAGCCCCGCGACCCTTCCAACATCCACGAGCGTACCGAGCTCGGAACCGCCAGCTTTATGCCGCCTATCATGGGTCAGATGATTGCCGGCGAGGTTATCCGCCAGATCAGTGGGCGCGGCACTGAGCGCGTGCGCGCCGACGGCCAGCGCCTGGACTAGCAGGATGCCCTACGATGGAACTGCGATTCTTTGACGCGCATTGTCACCTAGATTTGATGCTCAGCCACGATGCTGCAGCCAGTGAGTCGGCGGCATTGGGTCTGGGGCTCTTTGACTGCGGCATTGATCCGCGCGACTTTTCGACCGCAAACGAGCGCGCCCGTCGCCAACCAGGCATCATCGCTGGCGTTGGGCTCCACCCCTGGTGGCTCGCCGACGGCCGCTGTGGTCCTGCCGAAGTCAATCTGTTTTGCGAAGTTGCTGCCCAAGAGCGCTACATCGGTGAGATCGGGCTCGACTTTTCCGCTCGTTTTGCCGGAAGTGAGCCGCTACAAATACAGGCATTTGACCGGCTCTGCGATACACTCGTGCAGCATCCTCTTACCGGGCGTGTGATATCAATTCACGCCGTTCGTTCGGCAGGAACCGTACTGGACGTACTCGAATCGCACGGATTACTCATCCCAAACCCCGACTCCCCCGTTATCATCTTCCACTGGTTTAGCGGCACTTCGGACGAACTCGTCCGCGCGCGTGATGCGGACTGTTATTTTTCCGTCAACGAACGCATGCTCGCGTCTAAACGAGGACGCGAATACGCACGACAGATTCCACTCGATCGTTTACTGCTCGAGACCGATGCACCAGCGGAGGCAAACACAGAAACAAGCGCGCAGTCGCTCATCAAATCGCTCACAAGGACCTCGATGCGCATTGCCTCACTCAAAAACTGTGACGCTAAGCACATTGAGTCGGCAGTTTTAGCAAATGCGCGCTCTGTATTTGACCTTCGCTAACCCCTGTGGGCAAAAAATGTCAAATATGAGTACTGTTGCAAATCCAGTAACATTATTTTACGGCAAAATAGCGCCTTGATAATGTACAGCCAGGTCGCGCGCGCAGACGTGGTGTAAGAGTGTCCTGAGGTCCGTCGCTGCAAGTCC
>URTZ01000147.1 GCA_900550825.1 uncultured Collinsella sp.
TTTCCTCCTGAGCGACTCTGCTTGCAGCCGGAGCGAAAGGGGGAAATCTCGGCCCCTCCCGCCCCGGCCGGCCAGGTCAACTACACCGTGTGCTGCGGCAGGTCCTGCAGGGCGATGACGTCCATGCCCATGTCGTTGGCGCTGCCGTGACCCTGCTGGTCCTCGCGCACGGCCTCGATGGCACTCACGTACGTGTTGGCGGCAGACATCGCGGTCACGCAGGTCACGCCGCGGCGCACGGCCTCAGTGCGCAGCAGATAACCGTCGCCACGCGAGCCCGGGCCGTATGGCGTATTAATGATCACCGCAATCTTGCCATCGGCGATGAGGTCGCCGATGTTGGGACGCTCGCCGTCGTGCGGGCCGCTAATCTTTTCCACGACCTCGCAGGTCACGTTGCCGCCGCGCAGCACGCGCGCCGTGCCCTCGGTGGAGCAGATGTCAAAGCCCAGGTAACGCAGGATACGCGCGACCGAAAGGATATGACGCTTGTCGCGGTCGCACACGCTAATGAACACCTTGCCGGCGCTCGGGTCGGGCAGCTTGTAGTCAATCGCCAGCTGCGTCTTGGCATATGCCTCGGGATAGCTCTTGGCGATACCCATGACCTCGCCCGTAGACTTCATCTCGGGCCCCAGGATAACGTCGGCGCCCGGGAAACGGCCCCAGGGCATAACGGCTTCCTTCATGCAGAACCAGTCCAGCTGACGCTCGTCGCTCGGCAGGCCCAGGCTGGCGATGGAATCGCCCGCCATGATACGCGCCGCGCACTTGGCCAGCGGCACGCCGGTGGCCTTGGAGATAAACGGCACGGTGCGGCTCGCGCGCGGGTTTGCCTCGATCACGTAGACGGTCTCGCCCTTGATGGCGTACTGCACGTTGACCAGGCCGCGGACTCCCAGCGCCATCGCGATGCGGCGCGTGGTCTCGCGGAGCTTCGCCTGCAGGCTCTCGCTAAAGCTGAACGGCGGGATGCAGGTCGCAGAGTCGCCGGAGTGAATACCGGCCTCCTCGATATGCTCCAGAATGCCGCCGATGTAGACCTCTTCGCCATCGCACAGGGCGTCGACATCGGACTCAATCGCACCCTCCAAGAAGCGGTCCAGATACACCGGGTAGTCGGGGCTAATGCGCGCAGCCTCGGCCATGTAATCGCGCAGATGCTCGGCATCGTAGGCGATCATCATGCCGCGGCCGCCCAGCACGTAGCTCGGACGCACCAGCAGCGGGTAGCCGATATGCGCGGCCACGGCCTCGGCCTCCTCAAACGAGGTTGCCTGGCCCGCCGGCGGATACATAATGCCCAGCTTGTCGAGCAGGGCGGCAAAGCGCTCGCGGTCCTCGGCAAAGTCGATGGCATCGGGCTTGGTGCCCATGATGTTCACGCCGCTCTCCTCGAGCATGCGCGCCAGCTTAAGCGGGGTCTGGCCGCCAAGCGTCACCACGACGCCATCGGGGCGCTCAACGTCGATAACGTCCATGACGTCCTCGTAGGTGAGCGGCTCAAAGTACAGGCGGTCGGACGTGTCGTAGTCGGTCGAAACGGTCTCGGGGTTGCAGTTGACCATGATGGTCTCGAAGCCGCGGGCCGCCAGCGCATAGCTCGCGTGCACGCAGCAGTAATCGAACTCGATACCCTGGCCAATGCGGTTGGGGCCGGCGCCCAGGATCATCGCCTTGGGCTTGTCCGCCGGCGTGGTCTCGTCGGGAGCCACGCACTTCTTGGCATCCGGACTCGTGCGGTAGATGTTCTCGTACGTCTTGTAGTGGTACTCCGTGGCGCTCGAGAACTCCGCAGCGCAGGTATCAACCGTCTTCATGCTGGGAACCACGCCCAGGCCCTTGCGATAGGCGCGCACAAAGCGCTCGTCCGAGCCGGTCAGCGCGGCAATCTCGGCGTCGCTCGTGCCGTACTGCTTGAGCAGACGCATCGCGTCGGCGTCAATGTCCTCCACGCGCAGGCCGCGGATGCTCTCCTGGACCTGCACCATGTCGTTGATGCGGTTGAGGTACCACGGGTCGATGCCGCAGGTGGCATGGATGCGAGCGATGTCCCAGCCACGGCGCAGGGCCTCGACCACAAAGAAGATGCGGTGCTCGGTCGGCGTTGCCACGGCTTGAGCGAGCTCATCGTCACTCAGCTTGTCGGCACCCTCCTTACTACCGGCGCAGATACCCTGGTGGCCGTCCTCCAGCGAGCGCATGGCCTTGCCGAAGGCCTCCTCAAAGGTGCGGCCAATCGCCATAATCTCGCCCACGGCCTTCATGCGCGTGGTGAGCGTAGGATCAGTGCCCTTGAACTTCTCGAAGGCAAAGCGCGGCACCTTAACGACGCAGTAGTCGATCGTGGGCTCAAAGCAGGCAGGCGTTGCCTTGGTGATGTCGTTGACGATTTCGTCGAGCGTGTAGCCCACGGCCAGGCGCGCGGCGGCCTTGGCGATGGGGAAACCCGTGGCCTTGGAGGCCAGCGCAGACGAACGGCTCACGCGCGGGTTCATCTCGATGACGATCAAACGACCGGTGTTGGGGTTCACGGCAAACTGCACGTTGGAGCCACCGGTCTCGACGCCAATCTTCTCCAGAATGGCGAGCGAGGCCACGCGCATGCGCTGATACTCAAGGTCGGAAAGTGTCTGCGCCGGCGCCACGGTGATGGAGTCGCCGGTGTGCACGCCCATGGGGTCGAGATTCTCGATGGAGCACACGATGATGCCGTTGCCGGCGTGGTCACGCATGACCTCCATCTCGTACTCTTTCCAGCCCTCGATGGACTCCTCGACCAGCACCTCGTGGGCGGGCGAGAGCTCCAGGCCCTGGCTCACGATGGAGACGAGCTCCTCGTGGGTGTGAGCGATGCCGCCGCCGGCGCCGCCGAGGGTAAAGCTCGGGCGCAGTACGCAGGGATAGCCCACGCGCTCGGCGATAGCCTCGGCGTCGGCCACGCTGTAGGCATAGCCCGAGCGCGCGACCTCCAGGCCAATCTCGGCCATGGCCTCGTTAAAGAGCTTGCGGTCCTCGCCGCGCTCGATGGCGGCCAGGTCGCAGCCGATCATCTCGACGCCGTACTTGTCGAGCGTACCGTCTTTCGCCAGCTCGACGGCGGCGTTCAGACCGGTCTGGCCGCCCAGCGTGGGCAGCAGCGCGTCCGGGTGCTCTTTCTTGATTACGCGCTCGATAAACTCGGCGGTGATGGGCTCGACATAGGTGCGGTCGGCAAGACCCGGATCGGTCATGATGGTCGCCGGGTTGGAGTTGACCAGGATGACCTCAAAGCCATCCTCCTTGAGCACCTTGCAGGCCTGGGCGCCGGAGTAGTCAAACTCGCAGGCCTGGCCGATGACGATGGGGCCCGAACCAATGACGAGGATACGCTTGATGTCAGCACGTTTCGGCATGTTAGTTCTCCTCGGTCTCAGTCGCGGCGGTCTCGGCAAAGTTCCAGCCGGCAAGGCGGTCCTTCGCGGTGTCGATGTCCAGGTAGTTCTCCTCGCCGTCCATGAGTCGCGTAAAGGCGGTAAAGAGATAGTGGGCATCGGTGGGGCCAGGCGAGGCCTCGGGGTGGTACTGGACCGAGAAGCACGGTGCGTCGAGCAGCTGGATGCCCTCGGCGGTGCCGTCGTTGAGGTTCACATGTGTTAGGCGAATGCGGCCAAAGCGCTCGTTCATCACGACCGGCGCGATTCCGCAGCGCACCCAGACGCGCAGATCTCCATCGGCCGCATGCTCGGTCTCGCCGCCGGAAAGCTCGGGGACAAGCTTGCCCAGGCTGGGGAACAGCAGGCCAAAGCCATGGTTTTGCGCGGTAATCTCCACGCGACGGCTTACCACGTTCATGACCGGCTGGTTGCCACCGCGGTGACCGAATTTAAGCTTTTCCATCTGGGCGCCGCAGGCCAGGCTGATCATCTGATGGCCCAGGCAAATGCCAAAGACCGGCACCTTGCCGATCAGCTGCTGCACCTGCTCGTAGGTCTCCACCACGGCGTCGGGGTCGCCGGGGCCATTGGACAAAAAGACACCGTCGGGATTCATGTCGAGCACCTCACTCGCGGGCGTATCCCACGGCACGACGGTAAGGTCGCAGCCGGCGCGGACCAGCCCCTCCAGAATGCCGCGCTTCACACCGCAGTCGTAGGCGACCACTTTGTGACGGGCAGGAGCGGCAGTCGAAAGCGCAAAGTCATGCGTGGCAGGCAGGTCGACGGCGGCAAACTCGTGAGGCGCGGGGCAACTTACGGTCTTGACCAGGTTCTCGCCTACCAGCGCGGGCGCTGCGGCCAGACGCTCGGCAAGCTCGTCGACATCGAAGATCTCGGTCGAGATAATGCCCATCTTGGAGCCGTTGTCGCGCAGGTGGCGCACCAGGGCGCGGGTGTCGACGCCCTCGATAGCGACGATGCCGTGTGCACGCAGGTACTCCGGCACGCTGACGGCCGAGCGCCAGTTAGAAGGCGTGGCGCACATGTCGCGAACGATCATGCCGCGCATAGCCGGAGCGCTCGTAGGGCGCACGTCGTCGCCGGGGAAGGCCGACTGGACGTCGGTCTCGTCGATACCGTAGTTGCCGATCTGCGGATAGGTCATGGTTACGATTTGGCCGGCATAACTCGGGTCGGTCATGACCTCAAAGTAGCCCTCGAGCGAGGTGTTGAAGCAGACTTCGCCGGTCGCGGTGCCCTCGGCGCCGCATGCACGTCCATAAAAAATGGTCCCATCCTCAAGATACAGGATGCAGGGACCGCAGGTGCCCTTGCTGGTTTTGGCCAGCATGCGCTGGCAAAGCTCGCTGGGCGCGAAGGTGCGGGCGGCAGCGCCCGCGGTATGGTTGTTCGCCATAATTCTCCTTCCCGGTCTCACAGGACCGGCTTAAAGGTGTGTAGTTAGGCCTCGCGGTATTGTAACCGCAAGCATGCCTCATGGCGTTAATTTCATCGAAATGTTTACGAAATGATAATTATGACTTTCTATGCATAATGATTTCTCTGGGACGGGGATTAAAAAAGGCTCTGTTAGACCAGGATTGACATGCCGACCTGCCGGCTAACTCGCCGTCTC
>URTZ01000148.1 GCA_900550825.1 uncultured Collinsella sp.
TATCGTCGCCCACGACGGCGTACCACAGCTCGACGGTGCCGGCCTGGGCGTCGGCGCGATAGAAGCTCAGAGGCACGCGAAGCAGCGAGGACGCATCACCGGGTACGGCGATGTTCACAAACTGACCGGGCTTGAGCGCACTTGCAAGCTTGGGGGCCGAGATGACGAGCGAGAAGATGCCGTCGGCGATCTCCCGGTTCGAGACGACCTCGAAGTCGTGCATGCGTGCAGTGGAAGGTGTGGGCATAGACGCTCCAATCCCCCATGCGGTTGCATGGTCAAAACGAACAGAAAGCGCGGCACCGCAAGGGCACCGCGCACAAAAGCGATAAGGCTATGCTAGCAGATGCAGCCGTCGGCGAGCGTCTGCTTACCGCCGACAAACACATCGGTGGCACGACCGGTAAGCGTGCGGCCGGCAAAACCGGAGTTCTCGGCGCGCGACTCATAACCGTCCTCGCCGACCGTCCAGGTGGCAGAGGGGTCGAACACGGTCAGGTCGGCAACGGAGCCCGCCTTGACCTGAACCTGGTCGAGGCCCAGAATCTCACGCGGCTTGATGGCCATGAGCTCGACCATGCGGCCCACGCTCATCTTGCCCGTGTTGACCAGCTCGGTGAGTACGAGCGACAGCGAGGTCTCGAGGCCGATCATGCCAAAGGGCGCAAGCTCGAACTCGCGGGCCTTCTCCCACGGGGTGTGGGGAGCGTGATCGGTGACGATAGCGTCGACGGTGCCGTCGATGACGCCCTGACGGATGGCCTCGGCATCCTCCTCGGTACGCAGCGGCGGATTGACCTTGAGCGAGGTGTTGTAGGTCTCGTCCAGGTCGTTCTCGGTCAGGAACATGTGGTGCGGGGTGGCCTCGCAGGTAACCTGAACGCCAGCGGCCTTACCGGCACGCACGATCTCCAGGCCATGGGCGGTGGAGATGTGCTGGATGTGCAGCTTGGCACCGGTCAGCTTGGCGATCTCGATGTCGCGGGCGATCTGGAGCTCCTCGCCGGCAGCCGGCCAACCCTCGAGGGCCAGACGGGTCGAGACCTTGCCCTCGTTGATCTGGCCGTGGCCGACCAGGTCCTCGTCCTGGCAGTGGCTCATGAAGACCTTGCCGAACATCTTGCCGTAGTCCATGCAGCGACGGAGCATGCCCGCGCCCTGCACGCCGCGACCGTCGTCGGTGAAGGCGACGGCGCCGTGGGCGACCATATCGCCCATCTCGGACATGGCCTCGCCCTTAAGACCGCGGGTCATGGCGCCCGACGGATAGACGCGGCAGTGGCCGACCTCGGCAGCGCGGGACTTGACGAACTCCACGACAGTGCCGTTATCGGTTACGGGATCGGTGTTGGGCATGGCGCACACGCCGGTAAAGCCGCCCTTGGCAGCTGCGCGGGTACCGCTCTCGATGTCCTCTTTGACCTCGTAGCCGGGCTCGCGAAGGTGAACGTGCATATCCACCAGGCCGGGGACGAGGTACTTGCCGGAAAGGTCGCGGACCTCGGCTCCCTCGACGGCGAGATTCTCGCCGACCTCGGCGATCTTGTCGCCGTCAATCAGGACGTCAACGACACCGTCAAGCTCGACGGACGGGTCGACGACGTGGGCATTCTTAAGAAGCAAGGCCATTATCGGCACCTCCAAGCAGCAGATACAGGATAGCCATACGCACGCAGATACCGGCGTAGACCTGCTCCAGGATGACGGAGCGTTGCGGGTGGTCGGCCATATAGGAGTCGAACTCGACGCCGCGGTTGATGGGACCCGGGTGGCAGATGATCGCATCGGGCTTCATGAGCTTCTCGCGGTCCTTGGTCAGGCCGAAGAGCCTGTGGTACTCACGAATGGTCGGGAACGGGGCACCCTCGAGGCGCTCCTGCTGCACGCGCAGCATGTAGACGACGTCCAGCTCGGGCAGGACGGAATCGAGGTCGCTCGTCACGTGGTCGCAGCCCAGAACCTCGGGCGCCGGCGGCAGCAGCGTGCCGGGGGCGACGGCGTAGGTCTCGCAGCCCATGATCTTAAGGGCGGGGATCAGCGAGCCGCAGACGCGGGAGTGCGCGATATCGCCGACGACAGCGACCTTCAGACCGTGGAAGTCACCCTTGTGCTCCCAGATGGTGTACAGGTCGAGCAGGGCCTGCGTGGGATGGTTGTGCTTGCCGTCACCGGCGCAGATGACGCTCGCGGGCGAGTTCTGCGTGACGATGTAGGGAGCGCCGGCGTGCTTATCACGCACGACGATACAGTCGATCTTATAGGCGTTGAGGGTCTCGACGGTGTCGACAAGGCTCTCGCCCTTGACCGTGGAGGTCGAGGAGCCGCCAAAGTTAAGGCTGTCGGCCGAAAGACGCTTCTCGGCGAGCTCGAAGGAGCTGCGGGTGCGCGTCGAGGGCTCGTTGAACATGTTGACGATGGTCTTGCCCTTGAGCGTGGGGACCTTCTTGATAGCACGCTCGTTGACCTCGGAGAACGCCTTGGCGGTCTCGAGGATGAGCTTGATGTCCTCTTCGGAGTACTCGGTAATGTCGATCAGGTGCTTATGGTTGAACGCCACGGTACTACTCACCTCCCAGCGGCGCGGAGCCCACGTGGGAACCCGGCGCGACGTCGTTAATCTCGACGGCGGTGTGGCCGTCAACTTCCTTCATATATAGGTGCACGTTCTCCTCATGCGACGAGGGAACGTTCTTGCCGACAAAGTCCGGCGAGATGGGGAGCTCGCGGTGGCCGCGGTCAACGAGGACTGCCAGCTCAATGCGGCTCGGACGGCCCAGGTCCATGACGGCGTCGAGAGCGGCGCGGATGGTACGACCCGTGTACAGGATGTCGTCCACCAGCACGACGCGCTTGCCGTCGACGCTGAAGGGAATGTTGGTAGCGTGGATCGCGGGAGCGAAATTGGTCGCATAGTCATCGCGGTAGAAGCTGATGTCCAGGCTGCCGAGCGGAACGTCGACGCCCTCGATCTCCTTGATCTCCTCGGCGAGCTTCTTTGCCAGAAGGTCGCCGCGCGTGACGATGCCGACCAGAGCGAGGTCTTCACAGCCCTCGTTGCGCTCGAGAATCTCGTGCGCGATGCGGGTCATTGCTCGATTGACGGCGGTCTCGTCCATGATGACCGCCTTGGGGGAAGTCGTGCCCATCGATCTCCTTCCTCACATGTCTTGACTGCTGACACAGTCAAAAAAATAGATGCCCGACCGCTCAAAGCGGACCAGACACCCACAGGAAGGGCTGCTCTTTGGCAGCTATGTAATTCCATGTGGGTATCTCGTACCCCTTTAATGGTCAAGGGATAGTGTAGCCAACCTCGAGCTTAATTGCGAGCATAAATACAGAGCATTCCGTAAACGGAGCCCAATGCTCAATAAACCTATATGTATTTGTGGGACTAGCTTGAAAACGCACACACGAGCTGGCATAATCCCCTCTGCTGCACGCAAATCGGATCTACGTCCAGGGCCGTGGCGTGAGCACTATCGCCAAAAGAGGAATATCTCTGTGTAGATTACGCACAGGGAGCTGCTTCTGTGCTATAGTTCAGGCTTGTTTGTTAACGCGACATGTTCGTTTGTCGCCCAAGGAGGGTCAGTTATGTCCAAAGTTTGCGAAGTTTGCGGTAAGCACCCCGTTGCCGGTCGCTCCATCAGCCACTCTCACCGCGTCACCAACCGTAAGTTCCGCCCCAACATCCAGCGCGTCTACGTCGTCGTCGATGGTCACCGTCGCAAGATGAACGTTTGCTCCACCTGCCTCAAGTCCGGCAAGGTTGCGCGCTCCTAAATAAGGTCTTACCAACAAGTACCTCGGACTCTCCGGGTCAAAGACCTCGCGTTCACATAGAACTTACCAAAGGCGCTCTCCCCTACGGAGGGCGCCTTTTTTGCACTCATTGCACTCATTGGGGACAGACTTACATGAGTGTTTTCACGCATTGGGGACAGACATGGCGCACGCAAGCGGCACACCGACTGGCTCCGGCCCCTGCCTCACGCTGCATCCTTCCAGCCTGCAGTTGCCTTGGTCACGCTCGTGGCGCCGATACCGGTGATACGGGCAATTTGCTTAACCGTGAGATGTGCCCGCCTGAGCCTCAGCAGGCAGGCATCGCGTTCGGGGCGTGGCAGGGCCTTGAGCAGCGAAGGAACTATGCTCGGCAGAACTTCGCGCGCAACGGAAAGGGCCTCCTCATCGGGGATCCGCCGGCGTGGAAGAACCTCCATTGACCAGATGCGCCCGGCAACTTCCTCGAGATGCTCGCAATAGCAACGGGAGCCACCGACAATATCGAGCATAGGGGCCGCATCACAGATGTCAAAGGGATCATAGCCCAGCTGATACGCCTTATAGCTTGACCAGCGGTACGCATCGAGCGAGTCAAGCGCACCCTTCACGGGATTGAGATGAATATAGTCGAGCAGCTGCACCGCCTGCGTGTCCGACTCAACCGCGACCCGCGAATAGCGATTGTCAAACAGATGTCCCGTTCTCCCCGTTTTTCCATTGAAATACTTAGCATATGCTGTCAGCGCGCACTGCATTGCCTTTGAAAGGTTGTCATATGGGTCATCAACCATCAAATGGAAGTGGTTGTCCATAAGGCACCAAGCCAACACCGCCACTTTATGGCGTGCAAACCTGTCCGAGATGTCCGATAAGAAACGATATCGGTCAGAGTCATCTTCAAAAATAATCTGTTTGGAGTTGCCACGGTCAAAGACGTGGTAATAGCCGGTGAGCGAAACGGCGCGGGCGCATCGGGGCATAATCTCTCCTTTCAAAAACTGAACAGGCAACACCTAAAAGGAGAGAAGGAACGCGAAATGCTGAGCCTGTGATCTATTTATATCCAATGAGCGGCAAAAAAGGCCCAGAACGGCAAAATGGCAAAACGATGTCTGTCCCAAATGAGTGAAAGCACTCATGTAAGTCTGTCCCCAATAAGCGGGTAAGCGGGGATAAGCGGGGAGATGCAGCGGGCAGATAGTTCTAGTTAAAACGTTTCAGTTTATTGAAGCGTTTTAGTGTGCCTTTTAGAGGAATCTGACCG
>URTZ01000149.1 GCA_900550825.1 uncultured Collinsella sp.
GTGCGGACCGTAGGATAGTCGTATTGACGGCCTGTCAACTCGTCTGGGAGTCACTGTGACAGAAACGTTTGATATCGCAATTGTGGGCGCGGGCATCACCGGATGCGCCATCGCGCGGCAGCTCGCGCGATTTGACCTTTCCATTTGCGTGGTCGAGGCGGCTAACGATATTGCGCTGGGCGCGTCGAAGGCCAACGGCGGCCTGGTGCACGCCGGCTACGATCCGGCGCCGGGCACGGTAAAGTCGCAGGTCAACGCCCGTGGCTGCGAGCTGTACGGTACGTGGGCGCAGGAGCTGGGCTTTCTGTTCTGCCGCACCGGGTCGATGGTGTTGGGCTTTAACGACGAGGACCGCGCGCATCTGGAGCAGCTGCGGAGCAATGGCCTTACCAACGGTGTGCCCGAGCTGTCGATCGTTGGACCCGACCGCATCCACAAATTAGAGCCGCGCGCCAGTGCCGATGCAACGTGCGCGTTGTGGTGCCCCTCGACTGGGTTTGTCGACCCGTTTGAGGTTGCCATCGCCGCGCTGGAGAACGCCGTGGCCAACGGGGTGACGTTTATGCGGTCCGCGTCGGTGGAAGCGATTGAAGTCGCGGGCTCGGGCGACGACGCGCGCTTTACGCTGGCGACCCCCACTGGCAACGTGCGCTGCCGCTACCTGATCAACGCCGCAGGCAACGGAGCCGCGGACATCTCGCACATGGCCGGCGCCGAGGAGTTTCAGATGGTCTGGCGCCAGGGCAACATCGTGGTGCTGGACAAGGAGCCACGCACGCTCATGCCGCTCTACCCCGTGCCGACGCCGATATCGAAGGGCGTTATCGTGACGGGCACCGTGCACGGCAACACCGTGATTACCGCCACGGCCGCCGTGCGCGAGCCGGGCGACACGCAGACCTATGCGAGCGATGTGAATGCGCTGCTGACCGGCGCGCGCAAGCTGGTGCCCGATCTGGATACACGCCGC
Organism: uncultured Collinsella sp.; assembly: GCA_900550825.1. Lineage (GTDB taxonomy): Bacteria > Actinomycetota > Coriobacteriia > Coriobacteriales > Coriobacteriaceae > Collinsella. The sequence goes on from URTZ01000149.1 coordinate 971, forward strand.
GTGGTGCGCGCATTTGCCGGAGGACGCCCGGTCATTGAGGGAACGAACGACTTCTTTATTGGACAGTCGGCCGTGGTGCCGGGGCTTTTCCAGGCAGCGGGCATTCAGTCGCCGGGCGTGGCGAGCGCGCCGGCCATTGCCGAGCGCATGGAGCTTGCGATGCGTGAGGCGGGCGTGGAGCTGCACGAGCGGGCGAACTGGAACCCAATTCGCCGCGCGCCGGACGACTTTGACCGCGCACCGTTGGCGCGCAAGGAGGAGCTAATCGAGTCCGATTCCGCGTGGGGACAGATTGTCTGCCGCTGCGAGACGGTGCCCGAGGCCGAGATCGTTGCCGCGATTCGACGCCACCCGGGCGCGGTTTCGGTCGAGGGCGTCAAGCGCCGCTGTCGTGCCGGCATGGGTCGGTGCCAGAGTGGTTTTTGCCAGAGCCGCGTGGTTGCGATCCTTGCCCGCGAGCTGGGCTGCGACCCCAGCGAGGTGCTGTTGGAGGATACCGGATCTTGGTTGGTTGAGGGACCGCTAAAGGGGGTGCGCTAGGATGGCGACGTTTGATATGCGCGACGGACGCGCGGAGGCCGGAGCTGTAGCGTCGGTGTCGACGCAGGCCTTCGACGTGGTCGTCATCGGCGGCGGACCCGCTGGCATGGCGGCTGCGCTTGCCGCACATAAAGCCGGCGCACGCGTGGCCATCGTGGAGCGCGAGCAGCACCTGGGCGGCATCCTGCGCCAGTGCATCCACTCCGGCTTTGGCCTGTCGCACTTTAAACAGGAGCTCACCGGTCCCGAGTACGCGCAGCGCTTTATCGACCAGGTGCACGCGACCGACATTGCGCTGTTCTTGGGCAGCATGGTGATTGGGATTGATTCGGGCGAGCCTGCGGAAGACACCGCGGTCCATACCATCACGCTCATGAGTCCTGAAGGCATGCTGCAGCTCACCGGGCGCGCGGTCGTCCTTGCCATGGGGTGCCGCGAGCGCACGCGCAGCGAGATCAAGATTCCCGGCAGTCGTCCCGCCGGCGTGTTTACGGCCGGCCTGGCGCAGCGATACATCAATATCGAGAACCTCAAACCCGGCTCGCGCGCCGTCATTTTGGGTTCGGGCGACATCGGACTGATTATGGCACGTCGCTGCACGCTCGAGGGTATTTCGGTCGAGGGCGTGTACGAGCTCATGCCGTACGCCAACGGCCTGCGCCGCAACGTCAAAAACTGCCTGGACGACTTTGGAATTCCGCTGCACCTGTCCACCACCGTCACACGCGTGATCGGGCACGACCGCGTGGAGGCCGTCGAGGTGAGCCAAGTCGACGAGCGCCTGGCGCCCATTGCCAGGACGGAGCGCATCGTTCCGTGCGACACGCTGCTGCTTTCGGTGGGATTGATTCCCGAGAACGAGCTTTCGGTTGCCGCAGGCGTAGAGCTTGACCCGCGCACGCGCGGCGCCGTGGTGGACCAGAGCCTGCAGACAGGCGTGCCGGGCATCTTTGCCTGCGGAAACGTGCTGCACGTGCACGACCTGGCCGACAACGTGACGTGTGAGTCCGAGAGGGCTGGCGCAGCTGCGGCGGTGTACGCGCTGGGCGGCGGCGCGGATGCCGAGGCGGGCGCCCCGGGCGTGGGTTGCCAGCTCACGGTCTCCCCTGCCGGCATTGCGGGCTACGCGCTGCCGGGACGCATTACGGCTGCGACACTCACCAAACTCAACTTCCGCGTGCGCCGACCCGTCGACGCCGCCCGCGTGAAGATCTTGGCCGACGGCGAGGAACTGTTCGCCGGCAAGGTCCGAGCGTTTAAGCCAAGCGTTATGGAAAGCTTCCCACTGCCGGCAAAGGTGATTCAGCGCGCACTCGACCTAGGTGCTAGCGAGATTGTCCTTTCCGTCGACCCCGTTGAGGAGGCATAGGGCCATGAGCATAAACGCGATCGAAACGCCGCAGTTCAACTGCACCACCTGCCCATCCGAGTGTCTCCTGACCGTGGAGGTGGAGCGTGACGCAGACGACGCCGTGGCAGAGGTGCGCTCCGTGACCGGCAACAGATGCCCGCGCGGTGATAAGTTCGCACATCAGGAACTCACCTGCCCCATGCGCGTGCTCACCACAACCGTTGCCGTATCAGGCGGTGACGAAGCCCTGCTCCCCGTGCGCACGGCCGAAGCCATCCCGTTGGCGCTCCACGCCCAAGCCATGGCCCTCATCCGCGGACTAGTGGTCAAAGCCCCCATCCGCATGGGCGACGTCGTGCTAGAGAACCTCCTAGACACCAACATCAACCTCATCGCCAGCATGGACATCGACCGAGCCTAAGTAGCTAATTAGGGACGGGGCTCTTTTAGCTACCCCGCCATCCACCCCACCCCTCCTCAATTGCGGTGAAATAGTTCCTGATTTCCGCCAAAACCCCGGCATCCAGGAACTATTCCACCGCAACTATCCTTGGAATCGGTATTTAGCTTGTGCCTACTTTAGTGCCATTTCAAAACTATGCCGGATTACGGGGCTGATTCGGAGACCCCCATCCATACCGGCCATTTTCAATTTTTGACAAGCCATCTACATGCGGTTTTAATTTCGCGATTTTTGCCATGGTCAAGTAATACAGGTCCAGCCCCGTAATCCGCCATACTTTTGAAACCAGCCCATTTGGAACGGGCCTCTTTTAGCTACTTTTGCCCGAACGTTCGCTAGACAGTCCATGCTAAGGAGTGTCCCAAGGTGCCGGCATAAAAGGAACGTCCCTATGTGCCGGGCTTGGGATACCATGGTGGCACCCTAGCGAAAGGACGATGTATGGCACATGTCGATGACCAGCGTGTGGCGCGCGTGCTCGATGCGCTCGAGGCTCAGCACCCCGGCGCACAGCTGCTCGTAAACGACCCGTGGTCGATCTATTACCTGACCGGCTTTTATGCCGATATGTTCGAGCGTTTTTGCGGCGTGCTGCTCGCACGCGATAGCGAACCTGTGATCTTGGTCAACGCGCTGCATCAGCTGCCCGAGTACGACAATGCCCGCGTGGCCTATCACACCGATACTGACGTCGTGGCCGACGCCATCGTTCGCGAGGTCGATCCGAACAAACCGCTCGGCATCGACACCGTCATGCGTTCCGGCTTTTTGATGCCACTCATGGAGCGCCACGCAGCCAGCGAGTTTTTCCTGGGCGACTTTGCCGTCACCGCCGCGCGCACCCACAAGGATGACGCCGAACAGGAGCTCATGCGCGCGTCCTCGGCCGCTAACGACGCCGTGATGGCCGACGCCATCAAGCTCGTCCACGAAGGCGTGACGGAGCGCGAGATTGCCGACCAGATGCTCGGCCTGTATCGCAAGCACGGCTGCGAGGGCTTTAGCTTTCCGCCCATCGTGAGCTTTGGTGCTAACGCCGGCGACCCGCACCACGAGCCCGACGACACCGTGCTCAAGCGCGGCGACGTAGTGCTGTTCGACATTGGCGGGCGTCATCGCAACTACTGCTCGGACATGACGCGCACGTTCTTTTGGGGCGATCCGGACGAGGAGACGGCGCGCATCTACGACATCGTGCGCCGCGCCAACGAGGCCGCCGAGGCACTCATCGCACCGGGTGTGCGCATGTGCGACCTGGACCGCGCCGCGCGCGATGTGATTGAAGACGCGGGCTATGGGCGGTACTTTACGCATCGCCTGGGTCACTCGATCGGCCTGCAGGACCACGAGCCGGGCGACGTTTCACTCGTCAACGAGCAGGTCGTGGAGCCGGGCATGACGTTCTCCATCGAACCGGGCATCTACCTCCCCGGCCGCACCGGTGTCCGCATCGAGGACCTGGCCCTGGTGACCGAGAACGGCGCCGAGATTCTCAACGCCTACCCCCACGATCCGCTCCGCCTAGACTAGGCAATGCGGCAAAGGGGCGGCCCCTTTGCCGCATCCCACCAAAACCGCGCCACAAAAACGGCCTATCTACTACGTTTAACCCGCATGGGTCGACCATGCGGGTCTTTTTTAGAACCAGCAAGCCATCTACCTGCACTGATAATTGTTCTCGGGGGAAGCGGGCACTGCGGGGCGCGGCAA